>NZ_JACSOF010000208.1:0-8646 GCF_014349205.1 Photobacterium sp. BZF1 | reverse complement strand
CCAGTTCCCAGTTCCCAGGACCCGCTCTACTTCTGACTCGCGTACAAATGCAACAAATCCGTAGCAATAGTCGCGGCCGCCAAAGCGGTCATATCAGCGTGATCATAAGCTGGGGCGACTTCGACTACATCCATACCCACCAAGTTGATACCTTGTAAGCCCCGAATGATTTTTAGCGCCTTGTCCGATGTTAATCCGCCACACACAGGGGTGCCGGTACCCGGTGCGAACGCCGGATCCAAACAGTCGATGTCGAAGGTCAGGTAGACTGGCATATCACCGACGGTATGCTTAATCTTCTCGACAATTTGTTCCACCGACCAGTCGTTGGCTGTTCCTGCATCCAACACACTGAAGCCGAGCTTGTTGTCATAGTCAGTACGGATCCCGATCTGAATTGAGTGCTGTGGGTCAATCAAGCCTTCGTTTGGGGCATGGTAGAACATAGTACCGTGGTCAAACTGGCTACCCATATCATAGGTATCGGTATGGGCATCGAAGTGGATCAGTGCCATCTTGCCGAATTTCTTGGCATGGGCACGCAGCAGCGGCAGGGTGACAAAGTGGTCACCGCCGAATGTCAGCAAGGTTTTGCCAACTTCAAGCAGTGACGTCGCGTGGTTTTCCAAGCGTTCGCACATTTGCGCAGCATCACCGCTGTCAAAAACCAAATCACCGCAATCGGCAATGGTCAGCTTGTCTTTGAGCGCAAATGACCAGGGCCAGCGTTTGCCTTCCCAGGCAAGGTGGGTTGAGACCTGACGGATTGCGTTCGGACCCATACGGCTGCCTGAGCGTCCTGTTGTCGCCATATCGAATGGGACACCGGTGATGATGACATCAGCGTTGGTGGAATGCGGGGCAAATTCTAACGGCTGGCGCAAGAAACCAAAGGCATTTGCCGTTAGCGAATAATCTGGATGAGTTGCAAGGGTTGCCATAAATGGGTCCTGTTAAAGGGCCACCAATAAGCTGGTGGCCTCATTCTGTTAGTTTGTGTCGTTATGTATTAACGCTGGCTCTGGACATCTTCCAGATAGGTATAACCATTTAGCCCTTCTTCAAGCTCGCTCAAGATTGCGCTGTGCTCGTGTTCAGGCAGGTGTTGTTTGACCATCTGCTCGTACTGGGCCAAGAAGTTGGCAGAATCAAGACGGACGCTGCGTAGGACGTCTTTGACGCTGTCGCCATGGTCTACCCGCTCGATCTCATAGCCGCCTTCCGGCAAGGCACGAACAATCGCTGTATCAGTATCACCAAACAAGTTGTGCAAATCCCCCAAGATTTCTTGGTAGGCACCCACAAGGAAGAAACCCATGCGGTAAGGTGATTCATCACTCCATGCAGGAACAGCCAATGTACTTTCTATTCCTTGGCCTTCAACATATTGCTCAATGGCACCGTCTGAATCGCAGGTGATGTCTAAGATCACAGCACGACGCTCTGGTTCCTTGTCGAGGTTGCTCAGCGGCAGAATTGGGAAAATCTGATCGATTCCCCATGCGTCAGGCAATGACTGGAACAGCGAAAAGTTGACAAAGAACTTGTCAGCAAGGCGCTCGTGCAGCTCATCCAGTAGCGGGCGATGGGCCCGGTTCTTCTCTGACAGCATTTTCTCAAGCTCATAACAGAGCCTAAGGCTGATTTGCTCGGCCCATGCGCGTTCTGTAAAGCTCAGCATACCCATAGCAAATTGAGTATGTACTTCAGCCAGATCGCTCTGGTTGTCATGGTAAATCTCAATGAGCGAGCGAGAGTCGGTCAGTGTCATTAGTTCCTGCCACGAATGCCACATGTTATGCAGGATCTGCGGGGCAGTTGCCTCTGGTGGGGTGACAGACTCTTGTTTATACCTTTCTACACCGATTACGTCAGTGATCAGCACTGCATGGTGAGCGGTCAGGTTACGACCCGACTCCGAAATAATTCTTGGCATCGGGATATCGTATTCTTTACAGATATCACCCAAGGTGTAGACCACATTATTGGCATACTCGCGCAGGCTGTAGTTCATTGAACAACTACTCTGGCTACGGGTGCCTTCGTAGTCGATAGCCAAGCCGCCACCGACATCGACAGTCGTGATCCCTGCGCCCAGTTTCTTCAATTCGGCATACACCCGGCCAGCTTCACCGACACCATTGCGCACATCACGGATATTGGCGATCTGCGAGCCAAGGTGGAAGTGGAGCAACTGCAGGCAGTCGAGCATATCGTTGTCACGTAATTGTTCGACAACAGACAGCACTTGGGATGCAGAAAGGCCAAACTTGGACTTCTCACCACCGCTAGCTTGCCATTTCCCCTTACCTTGTGATGACAGGCGAGCACGTAAGCCCAGGCGTGGACGTACACCTAGCTCGATGGCTTCCTGCATGACGGTCTTAAGTTCGGAAAGCTTTTCCAGCACGATGTAAACATCGTGGCCGAGCTTTTCACCGATCAGGGCTAGACGGATATACTCTTTGTCTTTATAGCCGTTACAGACAATCACAGAGCTCGCTTGCTGTGCCATTGCCAGCACAGCCATCAACTCTGGCTTGCTTCCGGCTTCTAAGCCCAATTGGCGTTGTTGCTTGGCATATTGGCTAGCCAAGATCTCGCTGACGACAGCCTCTTGCTGGTTCACCTTGATAGGGTAAACCGCTAGATATTCACCTTGGTACTGGTAGTGGTCAATAGCTTGGTTAAAGACTGTACACAAGGTATCGACCCGGTGATGGAGAATATCGGGAAAACGAACCAAAACCGGTAAAGATGCACCTTTGGCAATTAACTGATCCGCCAACTGTGACAGGGCTATGGTATTAAGCGGGTTCAGGCTGTCTGGCCTTGCCACGACTTCACCTTGTGGGTTGATATCAAAGTAGCCTTGTCCCCAATATGGGATGTTGTAAACGTCACGCGCATTTTTAGTCGTCCAATCACTCATTACATTTTCCTCGGATAGTGATTGGGTACTGACAGTCAATCGGCAGCTGTGGCAAGGCCCAGTCGCAAGACTGTAAGTACCAGGTTAGTTAATACTCATCAGGTAGATGTGCGGAGCGATGGGAATGCAATATGCCCCGCCAACATCTTAGGTGAACCAAATAGGGTTAGACGCTGCCAGCGAGCGTTCGTTGGGCCCGTCTTTGCGACATTCGTTTTTTACGGCGCTCAAGGTGAGGCGACGTGTTTAGCGGTCGGTCTTTCGGGTGGATAGTGGCTGCGATGTCGCACATGTGCAATAGGTTAAGTTCTACTTGCATATCATGCATTGCGATAGGTTTCATTGTCATTCCTAAACGGCCGTGCTGCAGACAGATTTCACGGTATGACAGAACAAGGTGAGGGCTTGTCCCTCGTATACACCTCGCTCGCTTTGTGCCTTTGGGTGCAGGGGGATTAAACAACCGAACGGGGGGTGTGGCAAATAAAATAATTTTGCGGTGATGATGAGGGATTTTTATCGAAAAGGTGGCAGTAGAACGCATAAGGTTTGATGGGGTTAGAAAAAATAAAACCCGGCGAGAGGCCGGGTTTTATTTGTATTCTGTAATCTTGTATAAGATTAACGGGCGCGGAAGACGATGCGGCCTTTGGTTAGGTCGTATGGAGTCAGTTCCACAGTTACCTTGTCACCAGTAAGAATACGGATGTAGTTTTTACGCATTTTGCCAGAAATGTGAGCGGTAACAACGTGACCGTTCTCAAGCTCTACGCGGAACATAGTGTTAGGTAGTGTGTCTAGCACAGTACCTTGCATTTCAATTACGTCTTCTTTTGCCATTGAATCCTCTTAGGCTACCAGCCATTCTTCTGATCGGGCTGGATAATGCCTTGAAACTGTTTGAGTGTAAAGTTTAGGCCGCAATTTTACATCTGCGAATGTGCTTTGTCAGCTACTCTGATGCATTAATACGTATTTTATCGTATTTCCCTCAGACAGCGGTGAAAAATGCAGCTTAGTTTTCATCAAAATGTTGCCATCCATGCGCTGTCAGCCTCTCGTAGGGCTTGAAGCGAGTCTTGTAGTTCATCGCTTTGCACTGGTCAATTTGGTAGCCGGGATAGAGCCATCGCCGTCCTGAGCGTTGGCAATATTGGATTTGGTAGAGCACACAGAGCGTACCGAGCGAGAGCGAGCTGTCCGGGTCAAAGAAGCTATATACCGCGCTCATGGCATCATCGAAAACATCGGTAATAGCAATAGCGATAAGTACGTCTTCCTCATAGACATGGAGGAACAGGGTATCCATCCAAGGGGCGGTACAAAACTCGAAGAACTGGGCCTTGTTCGGTGGATACATACTGCCATCAGAATGGCGCTGGGTGATGTACCGCTCATATAGCGGGTACCAATCTGGGTCCAGATCTGTTTTGAACTCCCAACGTAGCTTGGCTATCTGGTTGAGTTGGCGTTTCTGGCTCTTTGATGGGCGAAAAGCAGGGCAGTCAACCCGTAGCGGAACACATGCCTGGCATTGCTGGCACATGGGCTTGTAGACGGCACTGCCACTGCGACGGTAACCCGAGGCCAGTAGCACGCTATAGCCAGCCGGTGATAACCAGTGGTGGTCCATCACAACGCCAAGTTGCTCGTCTTGCCCGGGGAGATAGCTGCACGACGATTCCGGGGTCAAACCAATACGTAAAGGAAGTTTGTTTAAACTGCTCATGATGTTGGGAACGTTAACTCCTGAGTCTGGTAGCACGCATCACTCAGTATGGCATCTCTTTGCAGTTGCAGGAAATGTGTGAACAGATCCCGTTCCATTTCTGCAGCGCCCAAAGAGGCAAGGTGGTCATTCATGATTTGGCAATCAATCAGTTGGCCGCCATGGGCGCTGAAGTGTTCACAAAACAGCCAGAGGGCAATTTTAGAGGCATTGTCAGCTAGCGAGAACATCGACTCGCCGCAGAACACACCGCCCACGCTGATCCCATATAGCCCGCCTACCAGTTTACCGTGCTGCCAGACCTCTACCGAATGACAGTAGCCAAGGTCATGCAGGTGCTGATAGGCTTGGATCATTTCAGGGGTGATCCACGTTTCTTCCGCTTTCCGGGTGCTGGCGCAAAGCTCAATAATATCGTGGCAAGCCTGGTTCAATGTGACTTGGTAGCCAGATTTTCGGTAGAATTTCCGTAAGCTTTTGCTTGGTTGGAATTGATCTGGCAGGAATACGGCCCGAGGGGCAGGGCTCCACCACAGCAAGGGTTCACCTTCGGAAAACCACGGGAATATTCCCTGCCGGTAGGCACTGACCAGGCGTTCTGGTCGCAGATCACCCCCGAAGGCAAGCAGGCCGTTAGGGTCTGCGAGTGCGGTTTCAGGGGCTGGGAAATCAGTATTGACCGGATCAAGTTCCGGAAGATAAATTGCCATAATTACACTAAATGTAGCTTAATTTACTTGGGAATAAAGCATTTGCCCAAGTGCACAGGTTGCCGGGAAAGAGGATTATACATGATGAGAAAATGGTTGGTGTTATTGTTAATTTTACCTATGGCACTTTCTGCGGCACCGTACAACAGAAATCAAGCGAGAACGGTGAACCAAGTGGTGTTCGGTGCAGTGGATAGTGTCCGTTATATCACCCACCAAGAAGTCATAGAGTCGCAGAGGAATGGCTGGGAAACCTTGCTGGGAGGCGTAATTGGCGGTTTGATTGGTAACCAGTTTGGTGATGGAACTGGCCGTGAGGTTGCTACAGCAGTGGGAGCGGTTGCCGGTGCGGGCATTGCACATAATCGCCAGCCAACTCAACAGATAGTCCAATACCGGTTAGTGGAGCTACTCATCAAGGCGGAGGATGGCACCCTGATTGATGTGATTCAAGATGTCGATTCCACCATGCTGTTCCAGCCACAAGACAAAGTCAGGATACTTTATTTTGATAATGGGGTGAGAGTCGATAAGGCCTATCCATAAAAGAGGCAGGTATTAAAAAAGCGTGATGGTGTTAACCATCACGCTTTTTTCAATCAGGCTATAGATTACTCTACAGTTAGGATACGCATGTTGTTGGTGCTACCAATTGTATCCATCACGTCACCCTGGGTAACGATCACTAGGTCGCCTGCAGTTAGGAAACCTTTTTCTTTCAGGTTTTCCACTGCGTGCTTAGCCGCTTCTAGGCCAGCATCGCTATCACGGTCGAAGTAAACCGGTGTTACACCACGGAATAGTGCTGCGCGGTTTAGTGTGTTTTCGTTACGTGACATAGCGAAAATTGGTTTGCCCGAAGAGATACGAGACATCATCAGTGGCGTACGGCCAGACTCAGTCATTGATACCATCGCTTTAACGCCTTCCATGTGGTTTGCTGCATACATGGTAGACATGGCGATTGTTTCTTCCGCAGACTCGAAAGTACGTGCTAGGCGGTGGTTAGAAACATTGATGCTTGGCTCTTTTTCCGCACCCATACAAACGTTAGCCATCGCTGTTACTGTTTCAACAGGGTAGCTACCGGCTGCTGTTTCAGCAGAAAGCATTACTGCATCCGTACCATCAAGAACGGCGTTAGCAACGTCCATGACTTCTGCGCGGGTAGGCATTGGGCTTGTGATCATCGTTTCCATCATCTGGGTTGCTGTGATCACAGTACGGTTAAGGCTACGAGCACGGCGGATCAGTTTCTTCTGAACGCCCACTAGCTCTGGGTCACCGATTTCAACACCAAGGTCACCACGGGCAACCATTACTGCATCTGAAGCCATGATGATGTCATCCATCGCTTCAGTTGTCGCTACAGCTTCAGCGCGCTCAACTTTAGCGACTAGCTTAGCTTCAAGACCTGCTTCCATCGCTAGGCGGCGAGCGTATTTCATGTCTTCGCCGTTACGTGGGAATGATACAGCTAGGTAATCAACGCCCATTTGTGCAGCGGTGATGATGTCAGCTTTGTCTTTGTCTGTTAGTGCTTCAGCAGAAAGGCCACCACCTTTCTTGTTGATGCCTTTGTTGTTTGATAGTGGACCGCCGACGGTAACTTCAGTGTGAACTTTGTTGCCTTCAACTGAAGTCACTTTTAGTTGAACGCGGCCATCGTCAAGAAGCAGGATGTCGCCTGTCTCAACGTCTTTAGGTAGCTCTTTGTAGTCAAGACCAACAGCTTGCTGATCGCCTTCACCTTTTGCTAGGTCGCTATCTAGGGTGAACTTGTCGCCGATCGCCAATTGAATCTTGCCGTCTTTGAAAGTTGACACACGGATTTTCGGGCCTTGGAGATCGCCTAGGATAGCAACGTGCTTACCCAGTTTAGCGGCGATTTCACGTACAGTTTTGGTGCGTTGGATGTGATCCTCTGGGCTGCCGTGTGAGAAGTTCATTCGCACAACATTTGCACCCGCAGCGATAATCTTTTCTAGATTGTTATCGCGGTCGGTTGCAGGACCCAAAGTAGTAACGATTTTAGTACGTCTTAGCCTTTCAGACATCGGAAACTCCATCTGTATCATTGGTTACCAATGAAACGATTGCTTGTAGAAATCTGCTTCATTGAATTGCGTGAAATTTTACTACATATAAAGGTAGAAAGAAGCTGTTCTTTATCAACAAACTGTAAGAAAAAAACATATTGTCGGACTAGTTGTGGGTGTTTTTTCATCATACAGTGGAAAAATTGCAGATTTTCAATGGGCAATACCGCTCATGCTGGCAGGTATTTGCTTTGCTGGATGGAGTAATTGTAGTTGATGGGTATGGCTTCAGAGCGACGAATCGGCAGGAGAAAAAAGAAAGGCATCGCCGAAGCCATGCCTTGTCAGTCAAGTTTGATGCGAGAGTTACAGAAGGTTAAATGATGCCTTCTTTCGTGAAACGAGAATCTTTCAGTGATTCTTTGACACGCTTTAGGTTTTCGCGAAATCCCGCGCCACGGCGGAGTGTGAAGCCTGTCGCCAGCACATCGATGACTGTCATCTGTACGACTCTGCTCGCCATCGGCATGTAGACATCGGTATCTTCAGGCACATCCAAGCAGATAGAGATAGAACACTCACGGTCAAGCGGAGAATCCTTGGCGGTAATGCCGATGACAGTGGCACCGTTTTCGCGGGCCATTCGGGCTACCTCAACCAAACTCTTGGTACGGCCAGTATGGGAGATCATCACCACAACATCGCCGTCGCTGCAATTAATCACACTCATGCGCTGCATCACAATGTCATCAAAGCAGACAATTGGGATATTGAAGCGGAAGAATTTATTTTGGGCATCGTGAGCGACAGATGCCGATGCGCCGAGGCCAAAGAAAGAGATCTTCTTGGCCTGCGTCAATAGGTCAACAGAACGGTTAACCTGCATTGGATCTAAGCTGTTCTTCGCTACGTCCAAGCATGCCATGGTAGATTCAAAGATTTTAGAGGTGTAAGCATCTGGACCGTCATCTTCTTCGACGTTGCGGTTCACATACGGCGTACCATTGGCTAGGCTCTGGGCAAGGTGCAGTTTAAAATCTGGAAAGCCTTTGGTATCCAGACGACGACAGAAGCGGTTAACTGTAGGCTCACTGACATCCGCCATCTTAGCCAAGGTTGCAATGCTCGAGTGAATGGCTGTTTGTGGTGATGCTAGGATAACTTCAGCCACTTTACGCTCTGACTTACTGAAGTTATCAAGATTCTTTTGAATTTTCTCTAGGGTATTCATGGCGG
>NZ_JACSOF010000207.1:0-8804 GCF_014349205.1 Photobacterium sp. BZF1 | reverse complement strand
CTCATTAACCAACATATAAAAAATCCCTACCAACAAAAGCTGGTAGGGATTATTACGCAATATTAGGATCGTTCAAGTGCCTTAAACGATCGGCATTACAGCACATGGCTGGGGCTTGAAATTTTAGGTTTCGAGACTAGCGCTAGAACTTTGATTTTACGCCAAATTGATCTGCAGCGTAGGCAACTCGCTCTTCCGGTGTCGGTGGCTTGGCTGGCACGCCTAGGTTCTCAATATGCTGTAAGCGCGGTAACAGACCGGCACCATTTGCCGTCTGAATTGCCAGGCCTGGACGCGCATTGAGCTCAAGTACCATCGGCCCATAGACCTTGTCCAGAACCATATCTGTACCCATATAGCCAAGGCCAGTCATTTCCCAGGCGCTAGAGGCGAGGGTGAGCAGCTTGTGCCAGTTCGGTACCGCGAGCTCACTTAGCAGGCGGTCAGTATCCGGGTGACGTTCGACCGGCTGGTCAAACTGAACCGCTCGGATAGCCTTACCGGTCGCGATATCAATACCCACCCCGACCGCACCTTGGTGCAAGTTAGCCTTACCGTCGGAAGCTGCCGTCGAGCAACGCATCATCGCCATTACTGGGTAGCCCTTGAAGACAATAACCCGGACGTCAGGGACACCTTCGTAGCTGAAGCCATCGAATACATCGTCGAACTGGATCAGGTTCTCGATCATCGCCACGTCATTCTTACCACCTAGCGAGAATAGTCCCGCTAAGGTGTTGGTAATGTGACGCTCGACATCTTGCTTGTTCATTTCGGCACCGGACGGTTTTACATAGATCCCGTCCTTGTGTTTGACCACAACCAGAATGCCTTTACCACCGGAGCCCTGGGCTGGCTTGATAACAAATCCCGGCCAGTCTTTCACCATGTCGTGTACACGCTTGACGTATACCTGGCTGTCGATAACACCAATCAGCTCCGGGACCGTGGCCCCGGCTTGTTTGGCAATCAGTTTGGTCTTGAGCTTGTCGTCAACCAGCGGATACAGGCTACGGTCGTTGTAGCGACCGATGTAGCTGTGGTTGCGCTGGTTCATCCCCATGATCCCGCGCTCGCGCAGCTTGAACGGGGACGTAAACTGTGAAAACAGTGACATAGTTTAGTCCTCCGCTAATGGCTTGAAGCGGCGTAGCTCGCTCAAACGGTAACCCGTGTAGTTACCTAGCATCAGGATAAGCGCCAGGATGATCAGCTGAATACCGATAAAGTTGAATGTCAGGTGACGGATCAATGGGTTAGTCATCGCCAAGTAAACGAAGACCGCGGTAAGCAGCGAGCCACCACCTTGGATCAATACTTCCTTCGCCCCTTCCTCTTCCCACAGGATAGACATACGTTCGATGGTCCACGATAGGATGATCATCGGGAAGAAGGTGATAGTCAGGCCTTCTACCAAGCCAATCTTGAAGGCAACAACGGTGAAGACCGAGATAATCATGATAACCGTGATGATCACCGCAGATATCCTTGCCACCAGTAGCAGGTTGAGCTTGGACAGGTAACTACGGATCACCAAACCGGTACCGACAATCAGCAAGAAACCAAGGATACCGGTAACCAGCTGGGTCTGCACAAATGCGACCGCGATCAGAACGGGCATAAAGGTACCAGAGGTCTTCAGGCCGACGATGATACGCAGGAATACCACAATCAGGGCACCGATAGGTACTAGCATGATGGTCTTGAACATGGCTTGTTCTTCAACCGGCAGGCTATGGATCGAGAAGTTCAGTAGATCTTCGGCCTGTACCTTTTCGCGAGTTGCCTGCTGCGGGGTGATATCCTGGGCAATAATCGAGAAGCTGATGTTGGAGTTACGACCACCGATCACATCAAGCAGGGAGTGACCTTGCTGGTTCCAAAGCAGGATGTTGTCTGGTTTGCCTTCTTGGCCGGTTTGAAGGTCAAACAGTTCCCAAACCTGACCGTTCCACACTTCAACCATTGGGGTAATGCTCTGGCGACGTCGGCCATCTTCCAGTTGCAGGCCACCAACGATACGGGCATGAATTTTCTCTAGGGACAGTAGGTTGATAATCGCTTGCTCGCGACTCAAACTGTTTAGCAACAAGGCCGCATTTTGGTTATTGCGGTCGTTGAATTGCTTGATTAACTCACGGGTCAGGGTGACGTTGTCAGAAGACAGGCTGCGGGCTTGGTCGAGCAGGGCAGTCGCAGCGGTTTGCTGCGGGTTATCTAGGCTTACCGCAACGGTATCGCCTTTAGGCGGTACCATATTGAAGCTTGCCTGATCATCGACCAGCATTTGGGTTTTGTAGTAAAGGATTTGCTTGCCGGTCGCTTCGCGGATCGACCATTCTGCTCGGCGGCCTTTGTTGGTATCAATCAGCGCGACGCCATAACCCGGTGATGAGGTACTCTCATCAATTTGCGTGAACCCTTGCTGGGTTTCCGGCGCGGCCATAGAGACTTTTACTGGGTCACCAATAGCATCGAATTCAATTCGAGCCTCGAGCTCCCATAACGCGCGTTCTTCACCTGGCGTCCATGGCACCCCGTAGACATCGTGGCGGTACATACTCAGTGCCGCCCCTGCGATGACTAGCAGGGTAATAAGAAAATAAAACGGGATTCTTGATGTCATGACGTCCTCATCATTTGTTATTAGTTTTGTTGTACTTGTTGTTCATTCATTCCTTGAACAAACTTTTTACCTACGTCAACAAGCGCTATGTCTTTGAAAAACTCTCGCCCTAATAATACTGGATAGGTCATTTGTGTGCGATCTGCCAAAGTAAATTGTGCTTTTTCATGAAGCTGGCCGAGTTTTACCCATGCTTCGATGACAGGGCGACGGTTTACGCCGTTAGCACTGGCTTGGCGGATTTTGACCCAACGAACCACAGGCGCCTCGACAATATCGGCCTCACTCGGGTTTTCATCCGATGTGTGGTTCATATTAAAGCGTGCCCATTCCTTGCCATCACGCTCGAAAATCTGGATGTTGGTGGCACTGACCGATGAGGTCGTTGCGCCGGTATCAACACGGGCTTTGTAAAAGCTCTGGGTAGCGTCCAGCCACACCCATTCCTCTTCCCCTAAAATCACCTTGCCATGGGCAACGCGAGGGTCATTATCAATGATGGCAGGGATAGGAGCGGCCTCTTCTTCCTCTTCGGTATAAGCCAGCAAGGTAGAATCGGTGTAGCGTTGGCTCATATCATCAGAAAGAGTAGAAATTTGCCTCTCTAACTTATCAATATTAGCGTTTTGGTCATCAATTTGTTTGATCATGGTTGCAAGCTGGAAATTTACACGATCTTCCATGACGTTAATCGCTTGCATAGTTTGCTCATGGTCTTGTTGTGGCTGGGTAAGGCTACAGCCAGAAAGGACGGCAAAGGTCAGTAATGGTACAAAGCGGCGAAGCATTATATCTCCCGGAGGTACTTCTAATTTTTTCTTAGGCGGCAATATTTTAACTTACAAAAAGGGATGCGAACAGCACCCCCTTGTCAGTAGTTAGTCAGGATTTCGTGCGACTAGCACGGCACGCTTAGGTGCAGGGTACCCTTCGACCGTTTTTGTCGGGTCGTTAGGGTCCAAATATTCCGGTAGGGAATTGTTGGTCATCCAGTCAGTGGAGCGTTGTTCGTCGATAGTGGTCACACACTCGTCGACAATTTTAACGTCAACCAGACCACATTTTTCCATCCATACTTTCAGCGCTTTTGCTGACGGGAAGAAGTAGACATTATGCATCTGGGCGTAGCGGTGGGTCGGTACTAATACATCATTTTCATCACCATCGATGACCAGTGTTTCCAAAATCAGCTCGCCATCTTTGCGGAGTTGGTTCTTGAGTTGGATGATGTGATCAAGCGGAGAGCGGCGGTGGTAAAGCACACCCATCGAGAAAACGGTATCGAAAGCCTTCAGCTCAGGTAGCTGTTCAATACCCAGCGGCAACAGGTAAGCACGATCGTCCATCCCCATCAGGCGTTTGATGGCCTCGAACTGGATCAGGAACAGGTTTGAAGGGTCGATACCTACGGTCAGTTTGGCTTCTTCGCCCAACATACGCCACATGTGGTAACCGTTACCACAGCCAACATCCAGTACGGTGCGGCCTTTGAGTGGTGAGATATGTGGTAAAACGCGGTCCCATTTCCAATCTGAACGCCACTCGGTATCAATATGGATACCGTGCATTTCATAAGGGCCCTTGCGCCATGGGTGAAGCAGGCGCAGCAAGCTCTCAAGGCGTTTTTGCTCGCCTTCGGCAATGCCATCCTCATTACGCACGCTGACCGCTTTTTTCAGGTCAATGATATCAGGCTTGTCGGTTGGGAATTTTTTAAGGGCACGCATCCAGCGTCCCATATCACCGTGAGCTTTTTCTTCCCAATCGCTCAATTGCTTTGGCAGGGTGTTTAGCCAAGGGCGCAGTGTTTCATGCTGGGCAAGGAGCTGGTAAAACTCAGCAAAAGTAAACATAGACAATAGAAACCTTATTTAATGGCAAACATCGAGCCGAAGTTGAAGCATTGGAACCAGACTTCTGAGCTGGTGAAGCCGATTTTTTCAAAGCGTTGTTTATGGGTATCGATGCTGTCTGGCAGCATAACGTTTTCGATGGCACTGCGTTTCTGGCTGATTTCCAGTTCGCTGTAACCATTGGCACGCTTGAAATCGTGGTGCAGGTCGATGAGCAGCTCGTGGGCACGCTCATCGTCGAAGATGTATTTTTCCGACAGGATCAAAATACCGCCTGGGCGCAGGCCAGCATAAATTTTCTCTAGCAGGGTTTGGCGATCATCGGGTGCCAGAAACTGCAAGGTAAAGTTAAGTACCACCACAGAGGCATCGCTGATCTCGATATCGCGGATATCAGCTTCCACAACCTGTACCGGTGTGTCTGAGCGGTAGGCATTAACGTGCAGGCGGCAGCGTTCTACCATGGCGCTGGAGTTATCGACTGCAATGATTTCACAGCCTTCCTGCTGGATATGGCGACGCATTGATAAGATCGCCGCACCTAGGGAGCAGCCTAGATCGTAAACTTTCGAGTGCGGTTTGGCGAAGCGTTCAGCCAGCATTCCAATGGCTGAAATGATATTGCTGTAGCCCGGTACCGAGCGCTGGATCATATCCGGAAAAACTTCGGCTACGCGTTCGTCAAACGTAAAATCACCGATTTTATCTATCGGCGCCGCAAAAATATTGTCGTGACCGGCCATCTTCACGAACCTCATCTATATAAAAAACAGGGATCCCAAATGATAAGTATGAACTTTTCTGCGCCTAAGGCGTCAATCAACATACTGGGGTGATCCATCACCGCTGAAAGGTCGCGTATTGTAGTGAAAATCCGGCCATTTGTCTTTAATGTTTTTGTTACTGCCCTGTGCTACCCCTGCTGCAAAATAGGGTAGGAAGCCGAGTTTAGTTTTTCCTGACTCCAGCCAAAAGCCAGAAGGCGAAATGTAACAAAATGTTTGTTGCTGTTATGTGTAAAATCAACACATATCCCTCCGATAGTGCACCAGACAGCTTATAAATAAACCTATAGTTGTTAAGGTTATGTTTTATCGGATAAATCAATCGGCCTTTACGCTTTTTTCAATTGGAAAGGTGGTTTCCTAGCTTTTATCTTCCCCGCATATTTAGGGGGAGTAGTAAATGCGTAAATTCTATTATGCGGTCGGTGTGGGCCTTGTCGGCTACCTGGCCTCGGTCTACACGGTCGATAAGTTTGACCAGCAACTGGCGGTAACCCGTTACCATGAAATTGCCAAGCAGGACATCAGCCCGCTTTCTACGGCGGCATTCGATGTACTGAACAAAAACGGTTGTTCATACTGCCATACCAGCGATAGTGAAATGCCATTCTATGGCGACCTTCCGGTTGCTAAGCAACTGATGGACGCCGATGTCACCCGTGGTATGCGCCACTTCAATATTGAAGCCATGATGGAGCAAGTTCGCACCGGTGAATTGGTGTCAGAAGTTGACCTAGCTAAGTTGGAGTCGGTAATGGAAGACAATTCGATGCCACCGGCGTTGTACCTGACCATGCACTGGCGCTCTAAACTGTCTGAAGAAGAAACAGCTACGCTGCAAGATTGGGTGAAGCAGGAGCGTTTGCGTCACCACCAAGGCCAGGCCAACATCACCGAAGAATTTAAGCATGAAGCGGTGCAGCCGATCCGTACGACTTTCGATGTGGACATGGCAAAAGTCGAACTGGGTAACAAGCTTTATCACGATACCCGCCTGTCTGGTGATAACTCCGTATCTTGTGCAAGTTGCCATGGTTTGGAAACCGGTGGTGTAGACCGACTAGTGACCTCTGTAGGTGTCGGCGGTGCAATTGGCCCAATCAACGCACCAACGGTGTTTAACTCAGTGTTCAATACCCACCAGTTCTGGGACGGTCGTGCACATGATCTGCAGGCACAGGCAGGAGGTCCACCGTTGAACCCATTGGAGATGGCTTCTGACTCTTGGGATCAGATCATCGATAAGCTAGCGGTTGATGACGAAATGAATACCGCCTTTGCTGCCATCTATGCAGAAGGTATTACCGAGCACAGTATTACCGATGCGATTGCTGAATTTGAGAAAACTCTAGTGACACCAAACAGCCGCTTCGATCAGTTCCTACGTGGTCACCATGATGCGTTGACTGAAGATGAGCAAGAAGGCTATGCATTGTTTAAGCAGTACAAATGTAGCACCTGTCACGTAGGTGAAGCGATGGGTGGCCAGAGTTTTGAAGTTATGGGCCTGAAGAAAGACTACTTTGCTGATCGCGGCAATGTTACTGATGTTGATAACGGTCGCTTCAATGCCACCGGTGATGACAATGATATGCATCGCTTCAAGGTACCAACCCTACGTAACGTCGCTCTTACCGCACCATATTTCCATGACGGTAGCGTAGAGACTCTGGCAGAAGCAGTCGATAAGATGGCTTACTACCAAGTAGGCGTCCAGCTATCGGAAGCTGAGATCGGCAAGATTACCGCGTACTTAGAAACCCTTAACGGTGAGTACAATGGCCAAATTTTGCAGTAATAGCCACATTCTATAACTGCAAGATAGAACACCCCGTAGTTTAAGCCTGCGGGGTGTTTTTTTATGGAGCGTGTTACCAACAGGACAAGTGTAGGAGAAATCGTTAGTTAAAATCAGCAATTATCAAAGTTAAGGATCAAATATAACTTGTTAGTATTTAGAATTATGAATACCAACAAATTTACTCTTTGCTACCGGCAAGCCCTCATCGATAGCCCTTTGGGAGATTCTGAATGAAAAAAGATCCGCATGATGAGTTACCGTTAGATGACCCTAATCGAATAATTCGTTTTAGTCATTTGGCAATTCGTCTCGCTGTTAAGTGTCTAGCCGTTTTGATGGTTGTTGTGATTTATTTTGGCATTGCCGATGTTTTATATGTTTTGTATCAACGGTTAACCTCTGACCCTTTGTATTTACTCGACATTAGTGACATCTTCGAGACGTTTGCCGCTTTCCTTGCTGTCCTTGTTGCCATTGAAATTTTTGTCAATATTCGAATTTATCTCAAAAGTTATGAATTTCCTTTAAAGCTGGTTATTGTCACTGCTTTAATGGCAGTCGCCCGAAAAATTATTGTGCTTGATTTCAATAAAATTGAGTCAGCAGAAGCGTTTTCTTTGGGGGCAATTATGTTCGCTTTAGGGTTAACCTATGGTGTGATAGTCATTGTTGATAACAAAAGACAACAAACAGACGTTAACTCCCTTCAGTAAAGTTCGCTTGCCGTGGCTTTATTCATTATCACAAGCCAAATTAATTCAGCCCTGAGCTTTACTCCCCATACTGAATCAGTTCGATCCGCTCGCCGTCGGGCCCCAGAACAAAAGCGATGGTTGCGCTCATACCTTGGGCACTGACTTCTGTTGGCGGTGTCACAGCCATTGCACCAGCCTGTAGGGCTTGGTTGTATGTGGCATCGATATCTGTGACGTTTAGGCCGAAGTGATTGATCGGTTGCTGGAAGGATTGACGTTGTTCTATATCGCCATCACCGAAAATTTCGATGATACTGCCGCTATCGTCTTGAAGCATGGCTCCATGCATGTCGACGGTCTTGGCATCCGCACCACTGCCCAAGGTCATGGTTTCCCAACGAGTTTTCAGTTCGAAGTTAAATGCCTTTTGGTAAAATTCGATGGTGCTGTCGAGATCAACGACTCTCATAGCAACATGGTCAAGGCGCACGACTGAAGCTGTATCTTCTTGGCTATTGGAGTCGGTTGATGCCAGTGCTGGGTTAAACGTAACAAGGGCCGTGACAAACAGGGCAGTGATTATTTTCATGATGATTCCTCAACAATAATGTTGCTTAGGCAAAGGGGGAGTGCCCAGGTGCTTGTTAAGTTATCATCTGCCTAGATAGTGTTTAGGTCATTTGGTGACAGATCGCTGTTACACAGTGTTGTTATAACAAGGTGATCTGCGGATCAGGCTCAGCCTTGGGTAACTCGACATCGGGTAGGCGAGAGATCCAATATTCATGTGTTTTCCCGTTTGAATAAATTAATTTCAATTATTGTCTCTTCAAACTAAGCTCTATTTTCAAAATATCAATTTGAGCACGTAGTTTCTTGTTTTCTGTTTGTAGTTGAGCTAAGTAACAGCTTGAATCATTATCTTTATTAGTTACTGAAGAGGATAAAAATGTGTTTTTCAACCTCATACATGGCTTTTCAATATAACGCCATGAAAGCATTGCACATAATGTAGTGAGGAAAGTAGATAAAAAGAAAAGTACC
>NZ_JACSOF010000206.1:0-8934 GCF_014349205.1 Photobacterium sp. BZF1 | reverse complement strand
GTATATAGGATCCTATTTTACCCAAAAGATCAGGATCTTACCTACCTTAAGGTCACATGTTTTTCCGAATAATGATCCTTTTTCTCCTTCAGATGATCTTTTCTTTCCTTAAAGGGTCACACGTTCTTCCGATCTAATGATCTTTTTGTTCTTCTTAAGGTCACATGTTTTTCTGATCATGTCCTGTAGAGGTGGGGATAAGTATAATTTGTTGTTAACTGGCCCTATTTCTTCTGCTTCAGGTCACATGTTTTTCCGATTTTATGTTGCTATGGTTAGTTTATTAGGCATAATCTGTGGTTGAGGTTACATCTTTTTCCGATATTTTCCGTCAAGATCGGAAAAATGTGTGACTCTTACACCCTAAACCGGAAAGATTCGTTACCCAAAGGTGAATAAGTGAGCGATTCAGACTTCTCAATGGACAATGCACAGCAAGAAATTGTGCGTACTGACGATAGTAAGCAGTTACCTAGTCAATTTTTTAAGAAAAGCCATGATTTGATCTTTAGCCAGACATCACTTTCTCCTCGTGAACATGATCTGATGGCATTGCTGCTTAGTCGTCTTCATGAAGAACATTGGGAGACTTTCATTAATGGTTCATTACCTAAATCACCCGCTTATGACTTCAACTCAGACGTTTTATGTGAATGGTTAGGGGTTAAGAAGGCTGATCTCTTCAATACGTTATCTGAAACGGCTGAGAGGCTTTCTGAGCGTAAGATTGGCATTAGGGAAGATGGGAAAAAGAGTTTTACCTTCATACCTTTATTTAAGCGACTTGAATATGCGAATGCAACACTCACCATGACCCCCAATGATGAACTCATGATCCAATACCTCGGAGTCTCTCAAGGGCATGCTCAGGTTGATCATCGTGTATTCCGTAAACTTAGGCGTGAGCATTCGAAGCGATTGTATCCTTTGCTATGCCGTTTCAAAAACAAAGGAACAAAACTTCATCCACAGTCCATTTCAGATCTTCATGGCTTTTTTGGTTTGCTTAACGAAAAAGGTGAGCTGATCAAAAAAAGCTATGTAAACAATAAGGTGTTTATCGAGCGCTGTATCAAACTGCCGATTGAAGAGATCAGTAAAGTAGATAGCTCTATTGATTTTGTCATCGGTTCTGGAGGGACTGTTGGCTATGAGCCAATCAAGAAGGGTCGTAAGATCGATAAGATCGAATTCTTGTTTAATTGGAACTCTGTCTTTGAGAAACCTGTAAGATCTGATGAAAAGGATCTTTCTGAAGAATTATCTTATGAAGATGCCGTTAGGTCCTATTGGGATATTGAGCTTGAAAGAGCGCTTCCTACTCCTGATGAATTCAACAATGTGAAGAAACGTTTGGGTGAGTTAGCTATGGATGACCAGATCGCCATTAACGAGAGATTCATGACCAAGTTCAAGGGAGCTCTGGCTATCCTTGGAGAGGGGGCTGTCTAAACTTAAGGCTTCACCTGAATGGCTCCCCGTTTCCTTCGTAGTCTGATGCTGTAAGAAAGTACAGCATCAAGCCCCTCCCTTTCCCCCATTACTCAGTCCTTATTTGTCATAACTGAAAACTGCTGTCTTCATTGATAACTAGTGCGGTTCATTCCGATAAAGATCAATAATTCTACTCATCAGTAAGATTTTATCAGGTAGAAGGTAATAAATTCGATAGACAGATTTTTAGAATTAGATTTACTTTTTCTGCTATATGCAGCATTATAGGGTTTAAGATAAAAAGCTGCACATAGGAAGGCATGGCATGTATGACCCAAAACAACTAATAACACGCGTCGCTGAACGCTCTGAACGTATGCTGTCAACGTTAACCGAGCAGATCCATCAACAAAAAGAAGAAATGGAATCAAATACTTACTATCACGTATACTCTAAAGCTGCTGTAGCAAAGCTACCAAAGCTAAGTAAGGCGATTGTTGATAAGACCGTTTCGGAGATGGAAGAGGCTGGCTATACCTTTGAAAAAAGGAAAGCTGGAAGTTCTGAAAAATATGCCATGTCGATTCAGAACATTGTCGATATCTACCAGCATCGTGATGTGCCAAACTATAGAAATAAGCACTCTGGTGCATTCACTATCTTTGTAGGCAACTTGAAGGGAGGAGTCTCTAAGACGGTAAGTACAGTATCGCTGGCCCATGGCTTACGTACCCACCCTCACCTTTTGCAAGATGATCTACGCATCCTTGTTATTGACCTTGATCCCCAGTCCTCTGCAACAATGTTTCTCAACCATAAACACTCTATTGGTTCTGTTGAGGACACTGCGGCACAGGCTATGTTGCAGAATGTAGAGCGCGATGAGCTTATCGAAGAATTCATCGTGAGCTCTGGTGTGCCTGGCGTCGATATCATACCGGCCTCTATTGAAGATGCCTTTATTGCTTCACGTTGGGATGAACTTTGCCAAGAGCATCTTCCTGGCCAGAATATACATAGTATTTTACGTACGAACATTATCGACAAAATACAGTCAGACTACGACTTTATCTTTATTGACAGCGGTCCACACCTTGATCCTTTCTTGACGAATGCGCTAGCCGCATCGGATCTGCTGATGACTCCAATCCCACCGGCGCAAGTTGATTTTCATTCGACATTAAAGTACTTGAACAGGTTGCCTGAGCTACTAATGATGATTGAGGAATCTGGATTTCCTTTGCGTGTTGTGGGAAACATTGGTTTTATGTCCAAGCTTGCAAATAAATCTGATCACAAACTATGCCACAGCCTTGCCAAAGAAATCTTCGGCGGTGACATGTTAGATGTTGCGTTACCGAGGCTAGATGGTTTTGAGCGTTGTGGAGAGTCGTTTGATACCGTAATTTCTGCCAATCCAGCAACATATGTCGGTAGTAGCGAGGCTTTGAAGAATGCCCGCATAGCTGCAGAAGATTTTGCAAAAGCCGTGTATGACCGTATTGAATTTATCCGTTCCAACTGAGGTAAAAAATGAGCAAACGAAAAACTATTGGCCGTACTTTTAGCGGTGTATCTCTTAGCTCGGAGCCAGTTCTTGAAACCAAAGGAACAACGCAGCGTTTTGTGCTTGAGTCTGGGGTAAATGCTGAATTTGAATTGGATATTATTTCAGCAGAAGAGTTGGCGGATAAAACTTTTGTTGAGTTGGCGACCAATGGTCGTGATCAAGAAGCATTAACTGAAGAATCTGTTGCTGATATTGTTCGGACAATAAAGTTGCAACAATTCTTTCCGGCTATTGGCCGTCAAGTCGGTGATAAAATTGAAATCCTTGATGGCTCTAGGCGGCGTGCTGCAGCCTTATTTGCCGGCACTGGGTTGAACGTACTAGTTACCAGAGATGAAGTTAGTGCTGAAGATGCGAGACAACTTGCTGCTGATATCCAGACTGCCCGCGAGCATAACTTACGTGAAGTAGGAATGCGTTTAGCTGTATTACGTAACAGTGGAATGAGCCAGAAAGAAAT
Source organism: Photobacterium sp. BZF1 (assembly GCF_014349205.1). Classification (NCBI taxonomy): domain Bacteria; kingdom Pseudomonadati; phylum Pseudomonadota; class Gammaproteobacteria; order Vibrionales; family Vibrionaceae; genus Photobacterium; species Photobacterium sp. BZF1. Next base: position 5,470 of record NZ_JACSOF010000206.1, on the reverse strand, counting down.
TGCTGCTTCTCAAAGGCTTTCTACTGCGAAAGTAACGCGTGCAATCCAGGCTGCTACTGTGCCTGCTGAGATGCTGGCTGTATTTCCTGATCAGTCAGAATTGTCTTATCCTGATTATAAGTTGCTCTTGGATATTTCAATGTCATTGGCAGCGAAAGGTATAGAGTTAGCTGATGTGATTGCCCAAGTAATGGTTGATAAGGATGAGTTTGACCCGTCCCTAACCGCAGAAGATGTTAAAGTAGCAATTATTAAATCATACAGGTTTGCTTCTGATACATTACTGGCTAAACCGGTTGCAAAAAAAGCCAAAGTAGAAAAATTATGGACCTTTGATGACAATAACGCGTTTGCACGCAAGCGGACTAAAGAACGTCAGTTTAGCTATGAGTTCAATCGCTTGCCTAAAAATGTGCAAGCTGAGCTTGATACTGTTATCGCTGAGACGTTGAAAAAACATTTGTCGTAGTTCGGTCTCACTCTGGCAACTCTGAGTTGTCAGAGTGATAAATCTCTATGTGGAGATTTTGAAAAGTTGGTGGTTGAGGCTAGTCATATGAAAAAACTAATGACAATACTGACTTGTGGTTCGGTTCTAATGGGGTGTAATTTTGAGCTGACAATAAGCGGCGGAAATGAGAAGTTTTGTCATTTTATAGAAGTTGACAGTGATCAGCATGACTACTTTTGGGAAGCAAGATACGTTAACTCTAATCATAATGAATTGAAGTTAGATAAAGAGTATTGTGAAAACTCGGTGACGATGTTTCATAATAACACGGCACCGACAGCGACGTTTGAAGGCAAGGTTCCTACGAGCTTATCGTATACATATAGGCAAGTCGTTAGTTCGATTTATGCTGATGAGCATATTGGTATATATCAGGTATTTGGTCAGCAAGCACATATAGCTAGGGATCACCACTCGTCGGGCCTCATCTTTGCAATAAATGATGATGGGGAGGATGGTGAATTTGAATCTATTCATGCTTATCAAAGAGATGGAAGATTCCGTTATTCAGAATATGCTAAAAAAGCAACAGAGTTAACAGATATTTTTAGGTCAGTAGCTAGATAGGTATTTAAATCAGCAATTGATAGGGAAATTTTTATCGATTATGCCTGTAAACAGGAGAAATAAACGTATTCAAATAAGGTTCGATATACTCCTATGCAGAGGTCAACTTTATTTGGCCACGTTTTTATAGTTATTCCAGTAAGGTCTTTCATACTCATTCGGTGTCAGCCCTCCATTATAGTGAGGCGGCCTAAGCTGACTGTAATACCCGATTATGTATCGAATGATTTCTTGTCGAGCTTCAGCAAAACTCCGATAGCCCGTAACTGGAACCCATTCTGTTTTTAAGCTTCTGAAGAACCGTTCCGTAGGACTTTTGTCCCCGTAGTTTCCTCGTCGCGATAAGCTCTGTTTTATCTGATAACGCCATAGCAACTGACGATAATGACGACTCGTATAATGACTGCCTTGATCGCTGTGGAACATAACACCTTTAGGATTCCCTCGTGACTCATAGGCCATTGAAAGTGCTTTTCCTGTGAGCTGGCTATCTGGCGATAAAGACATTGCCCAGCCGATTGGTTTACGGGCAAATAGGTCTATAACGACAGCTAAATACATCCAGCGCTTTCCTGTCCATACGTATGTCATATCACCAACCCAAGTATCATAGGGGTCGTAACAGGAAAATTGACGAGCCAGGTGGTTCGGGACTTCAAAATGTTCCTTAGATGCTTTCCGGTACTTATGCTTGGGTGATTGACAGCTAACCAACCCCATTGGTTTCATCAGTCTGGACGCTTGATAGCGAGATAATCTAACACCCTGAGTAGATACCCATATCAGCAATACTTCGATGAACACTGAGCACTTCACACAGTGTTTTTACACTGTAGCGCTGCCTGGGTTTCTCGATAATCGAGAATTGTTCAGTGAGTCCGGCATCAACAGAGCTGTAGCTTTTTTAATAATTCGTTGTGCTCTTCAAGACGAGCTTTTAATTCACGAATTTCAATTTGATCTGGTGTCATCGGAGAGGCCTTTGGCGAAGTGCCTTGCAATTCTTCCTTTAGCTGACACACCCACTTATCCATCGTGGATTTACCAACATTCACTGTTTTGGCAGCTTCCGATACTGAGTACCCTTGGTCTAGAACTAGCTGCGTATCTTCTAGTTAAAACTCGGGGCTAAATGTTCTACTGCTATGTTTTGTCATGTTGTCATCTGTTCGCTTCTGAGGCGATGATATCACCTCTAACCAGGTGGCCAAGCTTAGTGTGCCACTACACTCTGTATCTTCAACAATAAGAGGGAGCTGTCGGTTAAATGATGCAATACCACGAGGTATTATTATACCGAATTCTGCGAGTAAACCTCTGACTTGGTTAATTTGCCCTGTATTGATTGAAACTAATCTCTCCCTAGCCTTATGCAAATAGCATAGATTGCTGTTCAATAGTTTTTTCGGTACAAAACGCATACTAGGGCGAGTGACGGTTTCACAGATAGCCTCTGGATCAGCATTGCCATTCTTGTTCGTTTTTACGTATGACTTAACAAACTGTGGAGGCATAAGTTTAACCATATGACCGAACTGTTGAAATGATCTTGCCCAGTAGTGGGCACCAGAACACGCTTCAATACCAATCAGGCAAGTGGGCATATTGACGATAAATGATGGTATTTTTTCTGGTAACATTTTTCTTCAGCACAACGTTACCATCTTTATCAACTCCATGAAGGGAAAAAGATGATTTGGCTAAATCAATACCAAATGTTGTCACTAACATGCCCTTTTCCTTGCTGTCTCTGAACTTACATCAAGTGTAGGTAAGAGGGATGCGCTCATAACATTAACAAAGCCCCACGCATATCAAACAACCGGTGCCGGCGTTGTTCTTCTGTGCCGTATAGCTTCATAAGCCATGTATAGAAATGCCTTTTTTAAACTGAACCTGATTTTTAGCATGGTAATTGCCTAACAAAGAGAGGTACTCAGATATATGTATAAAAACTTTCATTTGCTGTCTCATTCATTTTGTATGTTATCAACCTTATCGAAGTTGAAAGTAATCATATGTCAAAATAAACTGGAAAAAATAATTAAATTTACTACTATTGAGTGGTTGTCCCATTTATGAGGATAAACAGCCTGCAATATAAAGAGGCTTGTTCAAAGGAGTGATATGTTATTTGATAATTTTCTTGAACACAAAGAAAAGACTGCCCTGATTGACCATAATGGTGAAGAAATAAGTTATAAGTCTTTGCAAGATAAAGTAGATGATTGTTCTAACCGTCTTGGACATGAATATAGGAAATTAATTTTCATCAAGTGTTCAAATAATGTTGAATCAATCTGTTTTTATGTAGCATGTCTACAATCAGGTCATCCGGTTCTGCTATTGAATTCAGAGAATGATAGCCAGAATGAAGAGATCAGCATGCGATATAAGCCAAATGTAATCGTTGATGCTTCAAATGCTGATGTTACAATTAAATTATATCACAATAAACGAATAGAACTTCATGAAGACCTTGCTATCTTACTCTCCACATCTGGTTCTACAGGTTCTCCAAAGTTAGTTAAGCTCTCTAAAAAAAATATAACTTCTAATACTCATTCAATTATAGAATATTTGGGTTTAAATTCATTTGATCGAGCTATTACATCGTTAAAATTTAGTTATTCGTACGGTATTTCAATTGTTAACAGCCACCTGCAAGTTGGTGGAAGTATAGTTCTTACTGAGTTATCTGTGAGTTGCTCTGAGTTTTGGACACTTGTTAATACCAATAATGTAACGAGTTTTTCTGGTGTACCATATTCATATGAGATGCTATCTAAGCAAAAGTTCAACCTTAGCAATTATCCATCAATAAGGTATCTAACTCAGGCTGGAGGAAAACTATCTGCGCCATTAGTCTCTGAATTTTCAAAGAAGGCTTCAATATTAGGAATTAAATTTTATGTTATGTATGGTCAAACTGAAGCATCACCAAGGATAAGCTATTTACCCCCTAAATATACTGAATTATATCCTGACTACATAGGTCTAGCTGTACCTGGTGGAGAACTTGCAATAGTAGATGATGAAGGTAACTTTATTAATACCCCAAATCAAAGTGGAGAACTTGTTTATAAAGGGCCAAATATTATGATGGGGTATGCTTTATCACCGTCAGAACTCAGCGTCAGAGAAGAAATTACATGGCTAAAAACTGGAGATATGGGGTTCAAAAACGAGATTGGACTTTTTAAAATCAATGGTCGTAAATCTCGCTTCTCAAAACCGTTCGGTATCAGGGTAAATTTAGATGATATTCAAAATAAATTGAATGAAAAATCCTTAACAGCAGCTGTAACAGAAAGAAAAGACATAATAATTATTGGAGTAGAAAGTGATGGAAATGACAAACGAATAGAAGATATGGTTCATAGTATAATTCAAAGTGAGTACAATTTACATCGTTCAGCAGTGTCTATTCATCAATTTGAAAAACTTCCTTTGTTACCTAATGGTAAGTTTAATTATACAAAACTAGCAGAGTATAATAGAGAAAATATCTTAACAAGATTCCTGAAGAACTTTAAAGAAGAGATACTTCATTTGTCAGGAATTAAAGAACACTCATGGGAAAGTATGACTCAAATTTTTCAATATTATTTTCCCGATGATTGCGTCAATAGTCAAAGCTCTTTTATCTCATTAGCGGGAGACTCACTGATATACGTATCAATTTCAGTCGAAATTGAAAAATATTTAACTTCACTTCCTGATAATTGGCAATCGATAACAGTAGCATCTTTAGAAGAAATGAGAGAGAAAAATGAATTTTGATATGAAATCAGTAGATTGTAATGTCCTACTTCGTTCGTTTGCTATCTGCTTGGTCGTTGTCAATCATTCAATTTGGATTGATTTGGGTGGCGGGATGAACTTTTTATTATTATTGTCTGGATTTAACTTTGCACGTTTTTCATTGATAAAAAATAAAAGTGAAGCAATCTATGATTTATGGAAGTTAGTATATAAAATCGTTATTCCAAGTTTATTAATAATTCTATTATATTCATTTATTAATGAAAGGATGAGAGTGGAAGAAATATTAATGTTTAGTAACTTTATGTACTTAAATAAAGTTACAGATATTGCTCTTCCTATTTGGTATCCACAAGTTTTATTACAATTGGTTATAATTATATCTTTTCTGCTGTATGTTACCCCTGAAATAAATAAAGAATCAAGGGGGTATGTTATTATAAGCTTTTATTTCGGATCGCTAGTTATTTATGAGGTGTCAAAACAATTATATGACAGCTCACACCTGCTAAATAGGATTCCTACTCTACATTTATGGAATTTTGTGTTAGGTTGGGTTTTATGGATATTATTAGAAGATAAGAATTTTATTAATAAATCGATCTCATCTTTTATAGTCTTTATAAC
>NZ_JACSOF010000205.1:0-9486 GCF_014349205.1 Photobacterium sp. BZF1 | reverse complement strand
GTAATAAGGGATCTTTTGGTGGGGATATCTTAAAAATAGGCATGACAAGAAGATTAGAGCCGATGGATCGAGTCAGAGAGTTAGGTGATGCGTCAGTGCCATTTTTCTTTGATGTGCATGCTATGATACCGAGCGATGACGCCCCAAAATTAGAAAAAGATTTACATCAACTATTTGCAGATCGTCGTGTGAACAAAGTAAATCATCGTAGAGAATATTTTTACGTCACTATTGAAGAAGTTGAAGAAGCACTGCATAAGTTAGTTGAAGGAGACTTTGAGGTGGTTAAAGATGCCCAAGCTCTGCAATTTGAGGAATCTATGTTACTTACTAAGCAGATAAGTTAAGAGGTTGAATAATGGCTAGTATAATTAGTGAACTTAAAGCTATACAACGAGTTCTTAGCGTTACTGTTCGAGCTGGTGAGAAGTGCTTTCCTCAATCCAATATATCTTCTGTAAACTCTGAATTTAACTATGATGAGTTCATATTGAGTATTTCTTTAGATATTTTTGATAACGATGCGACGATAAATGCTTCAGGAGACGGTTCAACTGGTAAGAAGTGTATCGCTGCTTTTATCACCGATCTTAAAAAGGAAACAAAGTCGTTACTAAAAGACTTTGAGAAAGATGAAAAAGAGCGACAATCTGACATACAAAAATATGGTGAAGCTTGTTCAGATAGCATGGCTGTTCCCATCTCTGCCTGCAAAATGTTTTTAACAGTAGTTGATAGCATTCAATATTAACGGCCTAAGTGAAAAGGTCAGGGTACTCAAAATTATTTGCAGAACCGTAAATAGTCACGTGTAACCACCTTGATTTAATTACTATTGTCTACGAATGACTCAGATGTCTAAGTCAGAGCGTGTTATGCTCGTAACTCTAAATTGTCCTGCTTCGAGCTAGCTACCCCGGCTAGCTCAGTTCTGCCCCAAAACGTGGCAGAACGACAAAAAACCTGAACATAGTCGAGGCTAATGGAACATCATCTATAAAACGATAATTATGAGTATTAGGAACAATTCTAAATCGTTCGAACTTTCATAATTTCATTGATAAGTTCAGCTTCATCGTATCCTTTGCGAACTTCGATCAATGCAACACCATTAGTGATTGAAAGTCTGCGTTTACGTGCATCACGCTCTTGATTCTTTTTGAACGCTTCCTCGCCACCAAAGAACTCTACTGGACGGTCATGCTGTTCACCTTGGAACTCAATAGCCACGTTCCAACGTGGTAGCCATACATCGTAGTGCTGTCGTCCTAAGAAAGATGGTGAACCATGCTGAATGCACTCGGTTCCTACATTGTCTTTTACTAAGTAGAATAACTGTGTCTCGCTTACCCAACCTTCACCAATACGAGGGATGTTAAGGCTGTCACGTAGTTCATTCTCTGCATTTCGTACGATTTGTTTGATAGTTTCGTTCTTATAAAGCACATGAGACCAGTCATAGTTCTTCCACGGCACTGGCTTACCATTTGGTAAAGTATCACCTTGGTATTCGGTAGGTTTAGCACCAAAGCCTTCTAATAGAATCTTCTTCCAACCACCATGCTCTTCACCGTATTCGTCCATCAGCCTTAAAGCGATTTTAGTGAATGCACCTTCATTATCTTTGATGATTTTGTTCTTTCGGAAGAAAGAAACTCGGATAATATCCTTGATACAAAAATCTTCACTGATGTAATTAATCACATTAAAACGCCGATCAACTTGATGCGAACTACCAGACAAAATCGATTCAGATTCAGTAACCTGTACCCACTTCTTGAATTTACGTTCAATCAGAAGTAATGAATTTAATGATGAATTGAAGTAGCCAGTTACCTTGTCATGGACGTAGTTATCAATAATGAAATTGAAGTGCTTACGAATTTCAGCACGACCCTTTTTCGTTTGACACGACTGTTCGTATTTGAATACTCGGTATCGGTGTAGGTATGAAATGTTACCTTCGATATCGACGTGGTTTCCCTTTTCAATCTGTTGAACCATGTAGTGATAGAAACGATTAATAGCCCTATCTTCTTTATTATCATCTTCGAGATCTAAAGACGGAACGTACGTGTCGAACTCAGGCACTTTACCTCTAACCAGTGGTGGCTTACCATCTTCGAACTCTTCGGTTGTGAAGCCTAGCCAACAAGTATTATTTTTGACGAAGATCTCACATTTCTTGACCAGTTTTTCAGCGATCTTAGTTTCTTCGATGACCATAACATGGTACTTTTCGAATACCGCATCAACGTCCTTCCTCTTTATATCAAGAGTCAATAAGGCTTCGATGAACGCATCATTGATGACCTTAGAAAGAACATTCATATACCCTTTCTCTGCTTCGATTTCGTACTTGTAATCTTTAGGGTCGAAGTAACTAATTTCATAGTTGAACTCTTTGATAAGTTCACGTTTGGTGATTTTACTCAAAGCAAGGCACTCAATAATGGATAATTCACCCTAATGGTATGCCATTCTGTTTCATGGCTCAACTGTAGTGGTTGAGTAAACTTGGCCACCTGAATGGTCGTTTGTAATACCAGAGTTAATCCGTCATACCAGATGTCTATCCGTCTTTGAGTTATACCAGTTTGCGAGCCATCTACCGACACAACTTGACCATCAGTGAGAGTGTGAACTGACGACATCCAGTTAACGGAGTACTCGTTAAAATGCTCAGGTTCAATGGTAGAGATTATTCGAGCAATCGTGTCATCTGCTGGAATACTGTTCATGAATAGCTCATTACGCTTAAACCAACCATGATACCGAGGATATATTCACGAATATCAAAAAAGCCTTTGCACCAGCAATCACAGCTAAATGTAATCGTCAAATCGATCATCATTTTGGCTAAAAACGTTCACGACCTCACCCTGATTATCTGAGAACCCCAAGTTAGGGTGTTTTTCTTTATAAATCGAAGTTAGAAATTCAACTGGGATCGGATATCCGCAAGCATTTGCTCTCTCTGAGCGTGAAGTTGTGCAAAAGTTGCTGGGGACAGAGCGTGACATCGTTTGAAGTAAGCTTGAGAAACATGAGAATCTGGTTCCAATAGATAGCCGGAGAAACCAGAAAGAGAAATACCATCAGCATACATTTCACCAAGATGGAAAGCAGCTTCGGCATGCCCCATCGAAGTGGCTTTCTTATAAAGTTTCACCGATTTGTTGATATCGATATCACCGGTTCGAAACATTTCACCAGTTCGCCAAATAATAGCATTATTGAAATACTTTTCCTTACGTGTGTTGTAGGTAAGAAATAGGCAGATAAGATACGGCACGGTGAAAAAAAATAATGGTGGGAAAGCGATAGAAACAGCTAATAGGATAAGATTTTTAAGCACTTTATGCCTCAAATATAAAATGACGAAAATGATTAAATAGTATGCAATGCCGTTTAATCAAGGTAAACCCAACTTTGTACTTTCGCCTCAAACCGGCTTGCTTGTTGATTCACCTCTATTTAGGTGTTGATTTTGAAGATGTACTTCATTTTTCAGAAGATATTGGAATCTCAAAGATTAGATGGAGTTATTCGATTGGGGGTTTGATCTATCTCATTTATGTCCAGTGACGTGTTACATATGCTGGATGCAGCATTGTGATCACCATCAGTAATCTCATTTCCTCATATAGAGGCACTTGTTACACACTTTTCACACCGAATGAAAACGAGTCACCGCACTTTTTGCACCGAATAAACTTAAATCTTCGCACTTTTTACACCGAATGGGTGTTATCGGTGATGAATTTTAGCATTCAAATCTATGCTTATTTAGAGACTATTCGGTAATCTGAATTCGACAGACTCTCTACTGATGCTGCAGAAGTCTCAAGGTTGCCAGCGGTTGCATCATCAACAGGTCTGCCTTTGAATTATTCAGATAGCTCCTTTGCGAGCTTGCTAAGCTTAAGCACTTCTTCAAATGATACTTCCTTCGGTACTGCTGCTTTTGTTTAACGCTCAACAAGCGTTATAACTTGTAAGAGGTGTTTAACCTTGAGGTTAGTTGCTGCATCAGCAGCCATCATGACTTGTTACCTGAACCATATAGAAACCGTATCAATACCTAGGTAGAATCAAATATCCCTATGAGTGATTCTCACTGAGTCACTCGTTCGCCTTTGAGTTGTAGGCAGGATAGTAAGCAGTGGTAGCGAGCTCTAATCAAATTTCATGCAATCTTTTGGGACGTTGGTTAAACAAGTTTGATTCTCTGGAGATAACTCCTGATACAATCACTTTGTTTAAGAAAGGCCAGATTACCCAATCATTTCCTATCAAAGACTTAGATAACTTTGCATCCCTCGAAAAGTCGATATTTGGTTACAAGTTAAGTCTTGGTGACCAGCTTAGCTTTAGTAGACTCAGCAAAAGAGATTACTCGAGTCTGCTAGAAGTGTTGAATAGCAACATCGCTGAACATGTTCAGGTGCGTGTTGAGTCAATGGCTGATACTTTTCATGAACATGCCTTGGTGAATTACCCTAGGGATTCAAAGATGCCGGAGCTTACAGAAATATGCTCTCGTGTTGAATCTTTGATGAGACAGCGGCCCACGATGACTTCTTTTTTTTCACCTTCGGTGATGAGGACTGTTGATGTGATTCGCAAGACCTATCCACTAGAGGCTACAGCTCTTAGGCATATACATGAAGGGTACCAGCTTCAGCAAAGGGGTCACTTCTATGACTTAGTCGAGTCTAATCCTCTAACGGAGGAGCAACGACTGGGCGTCATTCGAAATAACGACCGTAATATGGTGCTTGCTGCTGCAGGTACAGGCAAGACATCAGTAATGGTCGCTAAAGCTCTTGATTTGATCGATAGGGGATTAGCATCTGCAGATCAAATTCTTATTTTGGCTTATAACAAGACAGCAGCAGCTGAACTTGAAGAACGAATAAAAGAGAAAGCAGAAAAAAGCCGAATTGAATTAACAGTCGATCCTAAAGCTTCCACCTTTCATGCTCTTGGACTCCATATACTCAAGGGGTGTGGAGAAAGGATTAGATTGAGCGAATTTGCAGAATTCGATAACAAGCTAGATATTTGGATCACCCGTTGGCTACAAGAGTACCTGACATCGAATACTGCGAATATCCCAACTTTAATTGAGTTACTTAATCCTCCCCTTGATCCGTTGAGTTTTTCAGATGCTGCTGACTATCAAAGGTATGTGCGTGATAATGAATTCACGACACTTAAGGGTGATAAGGTTAAGGGCTATCAAGAGTTACTCATCGCTAACTTTTTGTTTATCAACGGTGTAGGGTACGAATATGAAGCGCAATATCTAGCTAAGAAAAGGATTGATGTTGGCTTTGATTACCTGCCTGATTTCCATATTTCTGGAACCGATATTTACCTAGAGCACTTTGGCATCAGTCGTGATGGTTCAACACGCCCTGACATCGACGCCGAACAGTACAATCAATCGATTAAACGAAAGCGTCAGTTGCATGAGTCCTATGGGACAACTTTGCTCGAGACCTATCATTATGATTGGAAAGAAGGGACGTTGAATGACCGATTAAAGCACCTTCTTGAAGAAGCCGGGGTGCCGTTTAATCCATTAAGTGAAGAAGAAATTCTTACTACGCTCAAAGAAAGTGACTATGTCGGTAAGGGCTCAGCTTTGCTAAGAACAGCATTAGCTGCTATTCGAACCGAGCAACTTGGGTATCAGGACATATTCACTAGGCTAGAGAGTCAGCAAATTGTTTCTCCAGAGGGAGCGACTGAGCTTTTATGGTCTTTACATCAAGGTTACGTTGAAGAGCTTGAGTCACAGGCTTCCATCGACTTTGATGACATGATTATCAAAGCAACAGAGTTGGTTAAAGAGGGGAGTTTCAAACCTCAGTGGCGATATATTTTAATTGATGAGTTCCAAGATATATCATCCGCGCGTATGAACTTGGTCAACACCATCATAGAGCATAGCGATACTCCTTCGTTAACTGTTGTTGGGGATGATTGGCAGTCCATTTATCGGTTTTCTGGAGGTAAATTAGAGCTGACGACAGGGTTTGCTGAACTCATTGGCCCATACACAGAAACCAAATTGCAGAAAACCTTCCGGTACAACAACAGTATCGCAACGACCGCCGGCCGTTTTGTTATGGAGAACCCGAACCAGTTCAAAAAGGACATTGAAACTCATACTCAAGTAGATGAGCCTCAAGTCTACCTGCTGGATGATAAGGTCAATGGTGAGGATGCACTTTATAGTAAAGTGGTCGATGTCGTTAAGAAGATAAGAAGTCGAGACAGTAAGGGGAGTATCGCTGTAATAGCGCGGTATAACTTTTTATTACGTGATGCCAGAGAAAAACTGTCAAGTGTTAGACAATGCAACAATATCCAGTTTTGGAGCTTCCATAAGTCTAAAGGGCTTGAAGCTGATTATTGTATCTTGATTGGCTTTTCACAGGGTAAGAATGGTTTCCCAAGTGATACGCAGGAAAACGCAATCATTGAAGCTTTACTTCCATCTCTCGATAGCTACCCAGACTCCGAAGAAAGACGCCTGCTCTATGTTGGCATCACTAGGGCCAAGAAGAAGTGTTACATCATTGCAGATCCCTCTTCCCCCTCGAAGTTTGTGACCGAACTGCTCGAACCTAAGTATGAGGTAGGTATTTATTCCGACTCATTCAAAGATGCTTACCGGAAAATTTTCAAGTGCCCAAGTTGTGTTGATGGTTACTTGAAAAGGATCGAAGGTCAGCATGGCCAGTTTTATGTGTGTAGTACTGGTAAAGGCTGCAAAGTCGCTCGTGCTAGAAGTTGCGAGAAGTGTGGCTCGCCATCAATCGATACCCGTGGCACTAGCCAATGTCAAAATCCAGGTTGTTCACACTCCTTCAAGATATGTGATGAATGCGGCAGGCCGATGAAAAAGCGAACTGGGAAATACGGTTCTTTTTGGGGTTGCAGCGGATTCAGCCTGAGCAAGGATGCATGTAAGAACACGCAGAAAGTTGAGGATGATGGGTAAGTTATCCTTACAACTCTAACTAGCCGAAAAGAATCTGAGAGTAAAAATCACGTGCCAGCTTGACTGGCACGTTGTAGGGAAGTCGCCAATTAATAATTTGCTAAATTAGAAAAGCCTAGATCAAGTGTAAATAGCAATATGGTAAAATGTCCAAGTATAAGGATACCTTTACTAGAAGTATGGGTAAGGCACTGATTAAAAAAATAAATTATGAAGAACAAGATAGAACTGATTAAGTACAGATCTGAATTACAGCAAGAGCTAAATCAAGCTGAGTTGGATTATAACAACGAAAAGACAAGCCATATTGTTCATATTGCAGTTTCTGTTTTTACTGGTGGATTGTGGGTAATCGGTTGGATGATCGCCTCTCATTCGACCACAAAACGGAAGCAAAAACTCATGCTAGATATAAAAGAAATCCGTAAAGAGATAGTCGATGTTGAAGTTGCCATCGCAAAACAGCTTCAAAACGATGATATACCGCAGTTTCTATATCAATAGACGTTACAGAACATGCCGGCATATGGTAATCAGGAGGAAGTTCCTCTCAAGGTTCACATCTAACTGCATTTACTGGCTTGTCTAACTCGTTACATTAACTGAGCTAATACGGTTTTTCTAAGTGGAACTGACAGATCTAAGATGGTTAAGGTTAAATCATAAAGCCGCTGTCGCTTGTACGATGTATATCTCTTTGTAGTGAAGACCATGCTTAGTTGCAAAAAAGTCAAAGAAGCTTGCTAGGGGGATGGTTCCATTTTAGTCTTACGGAATAAAAGCTCGGCTTCAAAAACGTCTAGCCTCCACTTTGCTAAGTGGGTCTGTGTCAGAATAATAGCTTCAATGTGTGATGTATCGAGCTCTTTCAGCGGCTTGAATTTGACAGGTTGATCTCCGTTTTTACCTCTTGTTCCCCAGTAAAATCCTTGCCTTATTTCAGTGTGAGGTGCGTCAGAATAGATAGACTGTTCCTCAAATGGCTCGATATTGACGTTCCTTCTAAGGTAGTCAGTGCCTCCATCTACCATGTAGCACTCGCCGTTGGCATCAAGATGAGAGACATAATCGTGACGGTGCTTGCTGATCAAAACTGTACCGTCTGGTGTTTTTATTCTATTGAGAACAATATGTTTCATTTCACAGCCTCGATATTCAGATAGAGTTAGCAGTTCTCTCGAACACACGTATTACGTTTCATACCTTTCGGTCTAGAGCCCTCATCGCCAAACTCAAACTGTAAATGGTTTTGTTCACAGAGGTTATTGATGGTGCAGATCCCCCAGGCCCAGCATTCACGATTGTTATCATCCTGTTGTTGCATCATCTCGAGTTCAGCTTCAAGCAATTCGTGCAGAGCTTCAATATAACGAGGAGTTAATGTGATTTTTTTCTCATCGTACCTAGCCATAGCGAGATGTACCTCGAATTGAACTACACTGTTTTTATATACAGTAGTGGCTTTTCATTTTAATGCAAGCACAAGAGGGCGATTATGGCATGTTCAGATATTTTGTTTCTTGAGCATCAGGTGAATGCTCGGGATGGGCTTGAGTTATCAGCTTGGATGCATGAGTACGGTTTGTTTGTCAGCCAGAGCAGGCTCTTAACCGATTGGTATAGCGTTAGATTAATATCCATTGCACTGGTGTTTGTCGGTGTATCTGAGACGAGAAAAGTAAGACACAATACCCAGAAGATGAGTGATCTCTTTGATCTACAATCGGCATTTCAGTCATATCTGCGTAATACATGCTGTGGTGGATTCACACCAAAGTGTGTAAAGGTGGAATATTCTTTCTTGGACAATGATTGTTCGAGAGTAGTGATATTCGATTTTTGGACAAGTTTACTGAGTCATGTCAGAAGGCTGGAACAACTAAAGAGGCAAGTTAACCCTCAGAGAAGGTATAGGTGTTAGATGCGCTGGATTCACAACAATAATTTTGTTCTTTTGACGCTTTCATTGTTGAATCTGCCTGGAATGCATTTGCCAAGCTTATTTGAGCTTTAACTTTCAAATCGAAAGTAAACTAGAGTGCAGATAACAGTCGAATGCCGGCCAATTTGAATATGTTTTTGAGGGTTAAATACCTATCCAGTCACCTAAGCCATCTTTTCCTGGGTAAAGTGCACCATTTAACATAGTGCTTCTTATGTGTACTTCTTCACTGAACACTGAGATTAGGATTGCTATATAGGCTTTGAAGAGAGATTTACCAATACTAGAAACCCTATGAACCATTTTGCGGAGAGTGGCAAGCACTATTAAGCCAATAATAGTTAGCTTATTATATACATGATTAGTAGCTTAAAATGTCGAGAGGTTTGCTGATTTCAAAGGTAACATGGAAATGATGTGATGGACGCCCACTTAACGGCTTCGATGAGCCAGAATTAAGGTGTTAGCACTTAATTACGAAGGAGCATCCATCATGAATATTAAAGTTGTTGGTATCGATATTGCC
>NZ_JACSOF010000204.1:0-9514 GCF_014349205.1 Photobacterium sp. BZF1 | reverse complement strand
AAGTGGTTCAACACCGCCATTTTGTCATCTTGCTGGAGCGCTACCACCTCATCTTCATCGACACCACCGGTGATCAACACAGGTAACCAGATCTCTGGTGCCAGTGGTTTTGGGTTTGCATTGGCTGCCAAGAGTGCACCCTCAATAAAGGTGGCAGGCATGCCTTCCCAAGCTTCGGGTAACGTCATTAGTTGTGTCATGGTCGGTTCTCATTATCTGTTTCGTCGGCTGATTATAACGGTTTTTGCGCCAGAACAGGAAAATGGTGACAAAAAGACAAACCTATTGAACTTTGCAGTAAATGGTGGCAAAAAAGATGGAGTTATCATCAGGATGGTGGAAATTAATGACAGGTAGCAGTGCAATAATCGCTGGCGGTAGCGGATTGGTCGGTGATGAACTTTTACATCTTCTCCTCAACCAGCCCGATTTCGAGGCTGTCTATGCGCTTTCTCGGCGTGAGCTCCCCCTGCATGGCAGCAAGCTGCACCAGATCATCCATCCTGAACTGCGTGTCACCGAATGGGAAGACGCCTCCCCGACGCCAACTGTCGGTTTCATCTGCCTAGGGACGACCAAGAAACAAGCCGGCAGCAAGAAAGCACTGGAGGCTGTGGACTACCAATTGGTCAAGGAAGTGGCCAAAACTATGAAGATGTTGGGTGTCCGGCATATTGTTGTCATTTCCAGCCTGTTTGCCAGTCCTTGGTCTCCCTCCCATTACCTGCGTTGTAAAGGGAAAATGGAGCAGGCATTGGTGAAGATGGACTTTGAGCACTGCATCTTTGTCCGCCCCGGCCCACTCAAAGGTGAACGCAGCAAACCCAGAAAAGACGAACTGATGGTCCAGGGGATCTTCGATGTCTTCCACCCGCTGGTTATTGGCCCACTCGCCAACCTTGATCCGATCCCGGCAGAGCAAGTGGCAAAGAAAATGCTGAACCTTGCCCAAGAGGCCCAAAGGCACGAATTGCCAAAGGTATTTACCCTCTCAGGACGGATGCTATTAGACAAGCCTGCTATTACCCACTAAAATCTCGCACCCAAGCGGCACGGCGCTGATCTGCCGGATCGGCCCTCGCCTATACTTTTGCACATTGGCTCAAAGAGAAATCACATGCGAGTAATTCTAGGCCCGATGGAAGGTGTCCTTGACCACCTGATGCGGGAAATGCTGACAGATATCAATGATTATGATCTGTGCGTCACGGAGTTTGTCCGTGTGGTTGACCAGCTCCTGCCAAACAGTGTCTTCTACCGCCTGTGCCCGGAACTGCGCCAAGGCGGTAAAACAGCCTCCGGTACACCGGTCCGTGTCCAATTGCTGGGCCAAGATCCTGACTGGTTGGCTGAGAATGCCCACCGCGCCATTTCGTTGGGTTCCCCAGGTATTGATATCAATTTCGGCTGTCCAGCAAAATCGGTCAATAAAAGCCGTGGCGGTGCCGTACTGCTACAAGATCCTGGTTTGATGTATGACATCGTCAAAGCGGTACGCGGAGCAACCGATCCCCGCTTACCGGTCACCGCCAAAGTTCGCCTTGGTTGGGATGAACCGAGTCATTGCTATGAGATTGCCGATGCCGTTGCCCAAGCTGGCGCGGATGAAATCGTGGTGCATGCCCGCACCAAGGTCGATGGCTACAAGGCCGATACCATCAAGTGGGACTATATCCGTAAGCTAAAAGCGAAGGTCAAAACGCCAATTATAGCCAACGGTGAAATCTGGAATCATCAAGATGGCCAGCGCTGTATGGAAGTGACTGGCAGTGATGCCCTAATGGTATGCCGTGGTGCTATCAACCTGCCGAACCTTGGCAACGTGGTCAAACACAATGAGACCCATATGGGTTGGGAGGCAGTGCTGCAACTCCTGCTGAAGTACTCAACCTATGAAATCAAAGGCGATAAAGGCTTGTATTACCCGAACCGCATCAAACAGTGGTTTGCCTACCTGCGCCATGAATACCCGCAGGCCAAGGCGCTATTTGCCGATATCCGCAAGCACAACAAAGCCGCGCCTATCGTCGAGATCCTCGAAAGAAGCTATGCCGACCTCGCGGCCTAAAGCCAACACTTTAAATCGCGACCGTCCAAACAGCAAAAAGCCAGCAACATTTTCATGTGCTGGCTTTTCTATTTCTGGGCTGTATACCCTATTAGGCCCGGCGCTCTCGCCGTACCTGATCCAATGCATCTTGCACCATGTCTAGCTCATCATTTGTCAATTCGCTAAACGCAGCCAAGTAAGCAAGCCGCGTCATTTCGTTTTTACGGCGACGCTCTTCATGCTCATGCACCTTGTAAGCCCGGTTAGCCTGGAAGTGTTGGAAGAAACGTTCGATATCCTCCACCGCCAGACTGGATTCAGGCTTAAGGTGATCTAGCATTATCTCAACGAAGTTATCCGGTAGATGGATGTTGAACTTAGGATCCATCGAATAGATAAACGATAACTCCATCGCCTGCCGGTTTTCTTCCCGGCACCGCCAAAACTGAACTGTGCAGCCATGGGTAATTTGCACATCACCGACCTTATGCAGCGATTGCAATGCTTTACCCACATCCGGAGCACTGCCTACCAGCAGACATTCAAAGCCTTGGGAGATAGCATAGACGCCACACTCCCTCGGCAAGGACTCACGATTGACCATTGAGCACTGGTGGCTTGGCATTGGAATTCTTGGCTTATACGCCCGCCTTAGAGCACTCATTGAACCTACCCAATATAATCATTTTGAGTAAGTATCCATATGCAGGCTTTTTTTTCAAGCATTTATAGAGAAAACGAATCATACCAATAACCTAAGAGATATTGGCGAGGAAAGGAGGCGGGCTGAGAGTGGGTATTTTACTCCCTTCTTTAATGCTGTTAGGCCACCAAAGAAGGAAGTAGGAAAAAGGTCGTTAGACTAGCGGTTAGGATGGTTTAAAATGTGATCTTCCCAGTCAATCACATCGATCTCATACACTACGCTATCGCGTACTGATTCACCGGCAGCATGCATGGCATCTTTCGAGCCGGTCAACAGCGGGTGCCATTCTGGTAGGTCCTTGCCTTCAGCAAGCAGGCGGTAGGCACAAGTTTCAGGTAGCCAGACAAACTCATCGATACGCTCACGGGTCAACTTGAGGCACTCTTCACCCGATTCAAAGCGGTTCGGGTAATCTTTGCAAGAGCAGGTGTCGTTGTCCAGTAGGCTGCAGGCAACATTGGTGTAGTAGATTTCGTCGGTATCATCGTCGATCAGTTTGTGCAGGCAGCATTTGCCACAGCCGTCACACAACGCTTCCCACTCCTGATCGGTCATTTCCTTCAAATCTTTCTCTTGCCAATAGTGCGTCATCACTTTGCCTTCTGTTGCTCTCTACCTTGCCCTTCGTTGCCAAGGCTATCATGGAGGCGGTTTTATAGCTTCCACACCTATAAAGTGCAAGTACTTCCGGCCCTTTGCTACCAATTACACCTTGTAATAATAGTCATTCGTATCCATGACTTAAAAAGCCACATTTTTTTGATCCGTAGCGGCGAGAGTGGTAACGTTCGCAACCGTTTTTATTAGTGTAGATGAGTGGTAAGTGATGGAGTGTCGACTAGGTTGTGGCGCATGCTGTATTGCACCGAGTATTTCTTCCCCGATCCCCGGCATGCCGAAAGGCAAACCGGCCGGAGTTCGCTGCATCCAGCTCAATGACGAGAATTTGTGTAAGATTTTCGGCAAGCCAGAACGTCCTGCCGTGTGCCATCAATTTAAAGCCTGCCCGTCACTGTGCGGAGCGAGCAACAAGCAGGCGTTGGAAAACATTACCGAATTAGAAACTATGACCTAAACCGCCACCTTGCCGGTTAGGATACGTAGAACGGACTTGGCGTGTTCTACCGCCTGATGACCCGAATAGGTCAAGTAGCCGCCGTCCTCTTGGGTCACCAACCCTTTGGCATACAAACGCTGTGCAGCTGCCACCATTTCAGGCGCAGCACCACTGTGCACTTTAATCCCCTCCAAATCGCTGTGCATCGGGAATTTTACTAGCAGGTTCATCTCGTGAACCAAATCGGCATTGTACGGCATGCATTTCTCTCTTACTGAATTAACCTAACAGTAATACTAGCGGCTTATGGCCAGAAAAGTAGGTAGCAAGATCAATTCAAGCGCATCGCGAAAGCGAGCAAGATCATATTTTTGTTATAAAAAAACCGCCCTTTAAGGACGGTTTTAAAATATCGCTTGGTCGTATTATGCCTGGATACCGACAATCAGCCAAGGCGCATTAGGAGTGCGTAAGTCGCGCTCTAGGTGCCAGATATCTGTAATATCTTCCTCTACACCTTCTTGGCGGTCTTTGTAACGGCCAGAGAACTTGATGCTCAGCTGGGCGATGTTGGCATCATAGTCAGCTCGCACTAGTTCTGCATCGACGTACATCACTTCGGTATGCTGCTCACCCTCTAGCTTGGCACGCTCTGCAATCAAATCGTCAAGCAGCGCAGGGCTGACGTACTCTTTGATCTTAGCCAGTTCGTTGTGGTTCCAAGCCCCCTGGATAGTACGGTAGTGCTCTCGGGAGCCGTTCAGGAATGCATTCATGTTAAAGCCCGGAGGCAGGTTGAATGGCACGTCGCTGTCAGTTGATACGTACTCTTCCTGTGCCATGCCGCCTTGGCTCGCCTGCTGGCGGAACTGGTTAGGCTGCTGTGGTTGGCGGGGGGAGTTACCGGCATACGCTTCGCGGTGGCCCATCGGGGTCGATTTGGCACCACGCATGGTTTTGAACAACTTGAAGATAACAAAGGCAATCAAGCCCAAGATCAAAATATCCATGAACTGGATACCTTCAAACGCACCACCAAAGAAGGCTGCTAGCAATCCACCAGCCAATAGTCCGCCCATCAGGCCGCCCATTAGTCCCTTCTTGCTTGAGTTTGCTGCCTGATTAGCACCGGGTTGTTGCTGCTGTCTCAGGGTGTCCGTTTGTTGTGGTTGCTGCTTTTTCACTGGCGCAGTTTTAAAGCTTTTGCCAAATGATTTACCGCCACCAAATTTCTTTGCCTCAACCTCTGGTGCAACGAATGCAACCGTCAGAATAAGGGCAAAAACTGTGAAGATGCGTTTCATTTGAATGAATTACCTTTGCCTCATATAGAATCTTGCATCGTAA
This sequence comes from Photobacterium sp. BZF1, assembly GCF_014349205.1. NCBI lineage: Bacteria > Pseudomonadati > Pseudomonadota > Gammaproteobacteria > Vibrionales > Vibrionaceae > Photobacterium > Photobacterium sp. BZF1. The sequence continues at coordinate 4,354 of NZ_JACSOF010000204.1, read as the reverse complement.
ACCGCCACAACTGAATGTCAACCAAACCACACAAGCAAATTGTTACTAATATTAATAACCGACGAAATATTTCCCTATCATGCTAGATTGGATTAGTCTTTAATACTAATAACTTCAATGTGTTAATAAAATATTTGTAGGCGGAATAAGATATGCAAGATACGCACAGCAAACTGATCGGATATCTATTGTGGATTTTCGGTTTTACCGGTGCCCACCGCTTTTACTACGGTAGGCCGGTTACCGGCACCATCTGGTTCTTCACATTAGGACTGCTAGGTATCGGCTGGTTGATTGACCTGTTTTTGATCCCATCCATGGACCGCGAGGCCGACCTACGCTTTCAGGGCGGTGACATTGACTACACCGTGGCCTGGCTATTACTGACCTTCCTTGGCGTGTTCGGCGTTCACCGTATGTACATGGGAAAATGGTTAACCGGTATCTTGTATTTATGTACCTTTGGCTTTTTCCTAATTGGTATTCTGGTCGATTTCTGGACCTTGAATGACCAAGTATCCATCGAGAACCAAGAACGCCGCCGCGCCTAATTCAGGGCCAAGGGCCTTGCGGCGTAGTGCGGTAAATCTAATCAACACTGATGCCAGCATTCAAAAAAATGCTGGCATCAGCCATGACTGGGCTCACAACTCACCAAGTAAATGTTAGAAAAGGTTATTAGGCAGGATATGTTGCTTGACCTATTCTTGTTGAAAACACTAAAATATCGAACAATGTTCTAATTATTTTTTGCCTTTTGGCAAAAAAACTTATTTCGCATCATACCCACTCGAGTTGGGCATATTACAATTAAGCAAAATAAGACTTAGTCGATTAAGAGTAACTTCGATGGCAAGACGAAACGACCATACTCGTGAAGAGTTGGTAAGTATGACACTGGAGCAAGTCAAAAACTTTCTCGCCCAGCACCCACACCATGAACTCAGCCTGCGCAAAGTAGCCGCTATGATAGGCTATGTGCCTAGTACACTGGTTAACGTGTTCGGTAACTACAACCTTCTTCTGCTGCATGCGGTGGCCCAGACTCTTGATGAGCTATTTGCCCAAGCAGAAGCGGAAATGAAAGAAGCCTCATCAGCGGAAGATGCACTCAAGCGCCTTGCATACTGTTACTTGGATTTTGCCTCGCAGAACCCATACCGCTGGCAACTTATTTTCCAACATACGATGAATGGTGAGGAATTGCCGGAGTGGCAATCTGAGCGTATCAATAACATGACCGGTATGCTGGAAACCTTGATCCACCAAATCAACCCTAGCCTAAGCAGTGATGAAACCTTGGAAGCCAGCCGTGTGATCTGGTCTGGTGTACACGGTATCACCTTGCTATCGGTAGATGACAAGCTGTTTACTGCCGTACCGGTTGATGGCAAAGCTTTGATTGATAACCTGTTAAGCACTTACCTCAACGCTTGGAAAGGGTAAGTTGTTAACCGTTATTAAGCCGTATCTGGTCTAAGCTTAGACCAGATACCTATACTCTCATGTCAGCAAGTGATAACGTCTTTATTCAACCCGCACAACCTGCGGTGACTACTTTCGATGACCCATTCGAACTCAGGCTAAAGTATTCATGTCAGATCAGTCTCGACTCCTAACCCAGCGGCGCTTCCTGCCCTACTTTCTTACGCAGGCCTTCGGGGCGTTCAACGACAACATCTACAAGAATGTTCTGCTTATCCTTATCGCGTTTGCCGCTCCCGGTACCTTACCGGTAGACAGCGATCTGGTCATAAACCTGGCTGCGGGCTTATTCATTTTGCCGTTCTTCCTTTTTTCAGCCACTGCCGGGGTGATCACAGATAAATACGATAAAGCTAACATCATGCGCGTGGTGAAAATGGCCGAGATCATCATCATGTCTTTGGCTGCGATTGCGTTTATCAGCGAAAACTACCTGATGCTGCTGATCCTGTTGTTCCTGATGGGGACCCAGTCAGCCTTTTTCGGGCCTGCCAAGTACGCCCTACTTCCCCAGCAACTGAAAAAAGAAGAGTTGGTATCCGGTAATGCCCTGGTTGAAACCGGTACCTTCCTAGCCATACTCATTGGTACCTTGCTGGCTGGGGTTATTGCCAACCAGGAACAGGCAACCTATATCGCGGCCATTAGTGTGGTCAGTTTTGCTATTATCGGCTACCTGTGCTCACAAGGGATCCCTTCGGCCAAGCCAAGTAACCCAGATATCGTTTTTAAATGGCAGCCAGTTAAACAAACCCGTAAGACGCTGGCGATTGCCCGCAAAGACAAAACAGTATTCCAATGTATCATGGGAATTAGCTGGTTCTGGTTCCTCGGGGCCTGCTACCTGACACAATTCCCGAACTTTGCCAAACTGCACCTCGGCGGCAATGCGGCATCAGTCTCGTTCCTGCTTACCCTGTTCTCGATTGGTATTGCCGTTGGCTCACTGTTGTGTGACCGGCTATCAGGCCACCGTATCGAGCTGGGCATTGTGCCGCTTGGTAGCATGGGGATCACCCTATTTGGTGCTGGGCTAATGTTCAGTACCCCAAGCACTCTACCTGAAACCCAACCTATTCTTGAGTTTATTACTGACCCTCAACTACTTGGCGTGTTTGTTTGCCTTACCATGCTTGGGGTCTCTGGCGGTATTTTCATTGTCCCACTCTATGCCATGATGCAGCACCGCGCCAAGGAATCAGAACGGGCCCAGGTGATTGCGGCAAATAATATCTGGAACGCCATCTTCATGGTGGTCAGTGCGATTAGCGGCATTGTGGTACTGTCGGTGCTGGAATTTACCATACCGCAGTTCTTCCTGATCTTGTCGGTACTCAACCTGATAGTCGTCGTATACATCTACGTGCAAGCGCCTGACTTTTTCTGGCGCTTTATGGTTTGGCTCGTTAGCCACACCATGTACCGTGTAACCCACAAAGATCTGGCTAACATCCCAGACAAAGGTGGAGTGCTGATCGTTTCTAACCATGTCAGTTACATGGATGCCTTGCTGCTTGCCGGTGCTTGTCCGCGCCCGATCCGTTTTTTGATGGATAGGGATATCTACAACTTGCCGATGGTCCGAGCCTTCTGCCGTGCCTGCAAAGTGATCCCGATTGATGCAACAGATAGAAAGTCGGTCATGAAGGCTTTCATCGGTGTAAGCAAGTATCTCGAGCGTGGTGATGTTGTGTGTGTCTTCCCCGAAGGCCAGTTGACCTACGATGGCGAGATGGGGCCGTTTATGCGCGGGATTGATCTAATCATCAAACGCTCACCAGTACCTGTTGTGCCAGTGGCTATCCAAGGTTTATGGGGCAGCTTCTTCAGCCGAGAGGGCGGACGAGCCCTGTTGAAAATCCCTAAACGTTTCTGGTCAAAGGTGACGATTGTCGCCGGGGAGCCGATTCAGCCTGAAGACACCAATAGCAGCCATTTGCGTGAAGAAGTACTGACGCTGCGTGGGGATAATAGATAATTTTCCCTAACCCTCGCACAGCCAGCACTCTCTCCTAAGCTTGGGAGTGCTGGCTTGAGAAACGTTATAAGACCCAAGTTTTTAGCCCAAGAAAAGCTTTGTAACTGACTTCAACTATACTTGGGAAATCCACGTGCCGAGATATAGTGCCACTAAAGAAAAAATATAAGCTTAGACTTAGACGGGTATACAGATGAAAAAAGCAGTAATTTTAAATGATACTTCATTTGAATCACATCATGGTTGCGAAACAGTTGTAAAGAACATAAAGGCACTTTTACTCCAAAATGGAATCCAAACTATAGATACTCACCCTGTCGGAAAACCATGGGTAGAGAATAAAAGTTTTATCGCTAACATGTCACAAGCTGATATTGTAATTGTAAATGGCGAAGGGACACTGCACCACTCACAACCAAGAGCGAAAGACCTGATATCCGTTGGACAATATGTTAAGGAAAACTTAAATATACCCGTCATACTTATTAACTCTACATGTCAAGATAACAATAATGACATTATTGAGAGTATGAGATGCTATGATTTGATTTTTGTACGAGAAAGCTTAAGTCAAAAAGAATTAGCCCAGTATGATATAGAATCAACTGTAGTACCAGATATGTCGTTTTACTCTAAGTATGACCTGTCGAACAAGGGAGTTACTGGAGGGATCGGTATTACAGATAGTGTCTATTTCGACTTAAGTGAGACGTTGTTTGATTTAAGTTTGAAAGAAGGCTATGAGTTCTTGCCTGCTAAAACAAACAGTAAAATTAGAAAACATACTTTTTATGCTTTGTTTAAGTATGCTAAATCTAATTTATTTAAAGCTGTTAGATATCCATTTTACAAGCTAAACCTAATTAAATTTAAATATAAAAAGATTAGAAA
>NZ_JACSOF010000203.1:0-9641 GCF_014349205.1 Photobacterium sp. BZF1 | reverse complement strand
GATGCGGGAGCACCCAAAAGTGACTCCGAATACATTAGCGCAAACCAACCCCGTCATTAGAAATTGTAGTTGCAATAACGGGGCGGACCATACATTTTTGTATGCGTTGAATTTTATGCCTGTCGTAGTTTCTTTTCGGCGATTGAAATTACTTTTTGTTCTACTTGGGCTACGATTTCTGATTCTTGCTCCCAAGTATTCCAATAAAGATCGACAAAAATGGGATGAGGGGAAAGTGTCATTAATTCAGAAGGTGAAGGCTGATTTTCAATTAGGAGTTTAGGAAGCATAGTCCAAGCGACTCCACGGTTCACTGCGTCAAGAAGTACATGGGAGCTTGGAAAATAATGCGTTCTTTGTTGTTTACGTTCTACGCCATGAATAGATAGGTACCTGTCGACCAGATCATCCTCCCTGTCGAATATAGCGACAGGGGAAGAGGTGAGTATTTCGTTGTTAATCCCGTTTTTGAAGTAATGCTTAGAATACGATAGAGAGCAGACCGCCAGATATTCCAACTGGCCGAGGTATCGTGTTTTACATCCGCCGATGTGATTGGCCTTCGAGGTGATAGCAGCGATGACTTCGCCACTCTTGAGCAATGTTTGGGTTGATACCGTATTTGATGTCCGGATATCAAAAGATAGGTTAGGCCTGTCACTAAAGTGGTCTATTACATCCATAAACCAGCAGCTTAAACTGTCGTGATTGACGGCAATAGCAAGGGAAAAGGAGTCATTGTCAATGCCTTGCTGCAGCGCGAGATCCAGTTCATTTTGCAGTAACAGCATACGGCGTGCATAGCCCAGTACTTGCTTCCCTACTTTTGTTGTTTGAGGCGGTGTAGTTCGGACTAAGACGGAACTGCCTACTCGGTTTTCCAGTGACTTTATCCGCTGCGATACAGCGCCGGGTGAGATATGCAGTTGGCGGGCGGCATTATCAAAACTTTGGCCATCAACGATAGCGATTAAGGTTTCCATTTCCCTATGATCTAACATCCCAACACCTACTAACTTTAATTTTGCTAAAGATATATTAGATTATTTAGTTTTATGCAACTCGTAGGGAAGATTACTATCAATTTGAAATCACTTGAATTGATAGGGATCTTTCACCATGACCAAACCACTCACGCAAGCACCATTGAAGGCACCACAAACCTTTCTCGATTTTCCTTTTGTGAATGATTTTGACAATTTCTCCTCAGATATTGCCATTTTAGGTGTGCCTTATGGCATGCCATACAGTGTCGATGGGATGGCTAATGATCAGAGCTTGGCGCCTGACCATATCCGTAATTGGTCAACGCTCTCGGAAGTTGATATGACGTTAGAGAATTACGACTTCGACTTGGGTGGGACCTTGTTAGATGGTAAAGATATCAAAATCGTGGATTGCGGCAATGTCACCTCCAGCATGGCTAACCCCTATGAGCATTATGAGAATGCCGAGCAAGTAGCCCGTTCTATTTTTGCCGCTGGCTCAGTTCTTATTACGTTAGGGGGGGATCATGGTGTGCCTATTCCTATATTGAAAGCACTGGATGTTTTGGATAAAGAAATCACCCTGATCCACATTGATGCCCACCTGGACTGGCGTGATGAAATAAATGGTGAGAAGAACGGATATTCCAGTGTTATCCGTCGTGCTTCCGAGCTTCCTCATATCAAAGGAATCCATCAGATTGGCATGCGGGGGATAGGCAGCGCAAAAAATCAGGAAGTAAGTGATGCCATCGCTCACGGCTGCTCGATTATCACCGCTTATCAGCTCCATGATTTAGGTATGGAAGAAGTACTCAAGACTATTCCTGACGGCGGCACGTATTATTTGACGATTGATGCTGATGGTATCGACCCTACCATTATGCCTGCCGTGCTGGCTCAAACTCCTGGTGGTTTAAACTGGGTTCAACTTCATAAGCTAATACATGGTTTGGTGAAAAAAGGGCGGGTAGTGGGTATGGACTTGGTCGAGATCACCCCTTCTAGTGATATTGGCAATATATCCATGATCCATGCCGAGAGATTACTGTGTAATTTTATTGGTGCGACGGTTAGGGCGGGGTATTACGACAAGTGACATAGGGCAAAAATGGTATCACCTTGCTTGCGTATTTTTACTTATATTTTGTGGTAATGATTAATAATTTAATAAGTTAACTACTTATAAGAAACCACCCATAGAATGTCGTTTTGCATAATCAAACGTTCAGGACGACGAAATGGGTGGCGTTAAACAATTATATGTAGGCATAGCTTTGGCTATGTCGGTCCTTTTTGCCGGTGCGATAGCACTGGATCAGGCAGTTTTTTTACGGCTGCTACTGGGGCTAGGTCTTGGTATTGCCTTGACCAAAGGGGCGATTGGATTTGCTGGTAGTATCAACCGCGCATACCGCCGTGGTTCAACCCAGTTGCTGCAGGCCTTGATGTTGTTGTTTGTGGTCACCGCCATTATCAACGCCGGGCTGTTATATGGTGCTGAGGCGGGTAGTTTTAACCTTTGGGTGAACCCAATTAATGCCGGTCTGATCATTGGTGGTCTGATGTTTGGTTTTGGCATGACGCTGTCCAGTTGCTGTGCTTCAGGGGTTATGGTTGAGATGGTCAGTGATGTGCCAAGGGCTTTGACCACCTTGGTCGCATTTGGTTTTGGTGTGTTTATCGGCTTCCCGATACAGTCGTCGTCGCCTTTGGTGACAGAGACTTTGTTCTCGACGGCCAGTTATCAAGGGAAGGGGGTATTCCTGCCTGATTTGTTTGCGTGGGGACCACTGAATGGGTATTTGATGTCAGTGTTGGTCACTATTGGCTTCGCGGTTGCTACCGTTTGGCTTGCCAAGAAGTATCAGCAAAAGCGCCAGCAAGAGGGGACTTATCTGGGTGTCGAGGCAGAACAGAAAAGAGAGCCCCAGAATTTAGGCTCTATCGCGCCTCAGCGTTTTTCATGGCTTAGCAGTCTATGGAGCATGAATTCTGCTATTTTGGTTATCGCATTAATCTTCGGTGTAATGATGGCGACAACGTCTGCAGGTTGGGGGGCATCCTCACCGTTTGGGTTCTGGTTTGGTAAAGCGCTACTAGCTGTCGGTATTGACCTTGATGCAATCACGTCATTCACCGGCCGTCCTGCTCAAGCCTTTACCACGCCGTTTTTTGAACATGGCGTGTCGGTACAGAATTTGGGTATTCTGCTTGGCACCTTGGTAGCCGTACTGTGGATAGGGAAGTTTAGTTCGCCATTTTCTGCTCGTTACTCCTTGAAGCAGTATATGTTGTTCGCTTTAGGCGGGGTATTAATGGGATTGGGAACCCGTTTTGCCAATGGCTGTAACGTTGGAGCACTTTACACACCGATCGCCAATTTTTCTTTGTCAGGGTGGATATTCTTCGCAACCATAGTTGCTGGAGGTGTATTCGGAAACCAGTTTGCAAGAAAGATGTCGTTGATTGCTGCAGCCCCGCCAAAGATATTGAAGCAAGAAACTGTAACGAGTCAGTAAGAGGATCGTGAGAGTTTAATAACTTATAAATAGGAAAAAAAAAGCGGGCTGTAGATTGCCCGCCCCTAAAAAAGGAAATAATAGCTTTTAGCACAACGTCAGGAAAATCGACTACCCATATAAAAGATTTCTCCTTAGGTGCAGAAGCATAATAGGGCTTCTTTCCAACAGGAACAAATTGGAAAAACCAATCATTTTAATAGCCTGAGCCTATCACTTCATTCCTATAGCCTCATATACCACGGCATTAGCTAAAATTAACTTTAAATGCGTGAGTGGTTGAATTCTAATCTGTGATTCAAATGAAAATACACAATTAAGTGAATATATGGTCTATGAATAGAAATCATGGTGGAAAAATGAAGGATCCATTTAGAAAAATCAATGATGGCATAGAACGATAGGTGTTAAAAGCCAAAGTAAGTAACGTATTTTGAATGTATAAATGATGTAAAGTAGGGGCATGTAAACGCCCCTACTGTTATTTGAACAAAATTAAATGCTGATGAAGTGTTAATAGTTTTGTTATATTTGCGAGCCTTGTTTCATTTTTGTCGATAACTTTCTGAAGCCTGACAAGGGTGTGAATTTTTTTCTTGTCAATTTTCATGCAAAATTTAAGAACTTCAATCATGTTTGCTCTAGTGACAAATGATTGATTTTGCCCTTGTTTGAAAATGTCAAACGCACCTGAATGGTAGGCGGTTGAAACCTTCAAGAAATCCAGTTCAGGGTTTTCACTGATAATACAAAAAAAGGTATTCTTCGAAGGAGTATCCCAACTTGGCTCACCGCAATTATCGATATTCTTGATAAAAAAACTAGTCTTTAAAGAGTGATTTGAAACGATCTGCATCATTCCTCCAGTTAAAACTCTGACGCTAATGCGAATGACTAATTTTTAATTATATTTTATGATTTAGCATAACTCACACATTATTAGATGTTTGAAAACTCAGCTAGGCGGTCTAACTCATCCAAAGTGATACATTCGACATGGATAAATTGGTTGCCCTCATCGTCTAGGTTGAAGATACCCTGATACCTACCATCGATATTAATAACCTTCACTGACTTCGCCTGAATGGTCGCCCCAAGGCCAGATTCATGCAGAATGGTGAAATTTTTATCACCGTGAGAAATGATTAGCGTTTCGCTTTCTAGTTTTATAAACATGGACTACCTAATATAAATTTCATCATCTGTAAGCACTAACAAGACATTTGAAAAATCGGGGCCTTCACCCCAAAGATTACAGCGGTTAGTTACGAGTTCTTCATGGTTTACAATTTCGTGGATAGATCTGCTACCGCGTTTAAAACGGTAAGCATAGAGTGCTTTGTCAATAACAATACTAGCCATCTCATTCCAAAAGTTGCGACCTTGAAGGTTTGCATGGTTGTCGCTTGCAATAATATTGAACCTCTCTAGCAGATATTCCAATAATATCTGCTCTGATAAGTCAGCAATCATCGCTTTATGCCGAGGCTTAATGCTTTTCCAAATCCAGAGTTGAACTGATGGCTTCTCGTTAAGAACAACATCATCAAGTATTGTACCGGTAACATGAAATGCGATTTCTCTGTCGTAGTGATCGAATAGGACAATCAGAAATTGTTTTTCATTGAGCTCTATTCGTTTAAACTCACTGCCAACAATCAATGAACTGCGTATTATCTCATTTACGCTGACTTGTGACATGGCCATCAATTCATTATAGCGAGCTTTATTTAATTGCTGATGGTTTAGAAAATCATGAGATCTTGCTACTTTATCGTTGTAAATACAGTTTCTTGGCATGGTAAAACCTGAATAAGTAAGGGTCCGGACTAAACGGCCCTAATTGTTCTTAACACATAGAACATTGTTCGCGTGCTTTTTGCTTGCCATTAATAAAAGCAAAGCGGCCAAGAACAAATGCTGAAATGAGCAAAATTGGATCGAGGTTGAAAACGAAATATCCACAAACAAGGAGTATAATTCTCAGAACAGCTGTTACTATCACTGCAAGGTTGTGATATCTGAAGTCTTTCTTAGCATCGGGTAGAACCCACTGAATGTTTTATTTTCGGTCTCTATTGATGTATTGAACGGTTTTGTAATAGTAGCCGCATATATGTGATAAAAACATGTATATGACGAATGCTGCGATATTAAGGAAGATTAGCATCAGTGCTTCTCAACAATATGAGCCTTTTTTGAGGCCTTGGTATGGAAGGTTTTGGCTTTTTCAGCATAATGAAATTCTGACATTACGTAGTCATACTCTGCACTGCCAGTGACCATCTCACCTGACTCGTCAGTAAGAATGACACCGTCTGTTTTGTAATATTTAAGTATGCCTTCATCAACGACTGAGATGTTATGTTCTTTAGTATACTTGTCGAAATAAGTCGTAGATGAGATGTACCCATCTTCATCATCAAGGCTGACAGTCTGATAACTCATACCCTATCTCTCATAGTAAACAATAGATTTTATATAATTACATTCATTCTTGAGATATAGTATCTCGGTTTGATTCGTACTATATGTTGTTACTATTACATTATTGATTGAGCAATCTTGTTCGGTATGAGCCGCAATGGAAGGCATAGAGGCGAATACTACAGCGGTTGCCAGCAGTGTTTTTTTCATTGTAATGTTCTTACACGTTGTTTTATGAATATTTTTGATATGAAACAGCAATCTGAATAGCTATTTAAATTACAGATTGTGAAGTTATTATTGTTCTACATCGCTTTCGGGAATATTTACTTCCGCGTTGACAACAGGCTTTGTCTTGTCATTTGCTGGAGACTGAAAGTTCCCCTTAGTCATAACTGCTTGTAGCTTTGCAGCCTGCGCCCTTGTCATTTTGCGGCTTCGGTCCCTCTGGTTTTGGACAAACTTTCGGGTTAGGCTCGGTGATGTCAAGATAAGGGGTGACTTCGGGCTCATTTTCTTACTCCAGTTGAGCTAGTTAAGTTATTGTAAATGTGACGTTTTGTTTGTAATCGTTATAATTTTTTTCGTACTTTGTAACCACATGGCGATTTAGGCTTTCACCTCTAATGAGGCACAACCTCCATACTGAGTATTCGTTTTTCAAATATATGTAATTCTGTGAGTGACTATTTTAGTTACTCATAGAAAACTGGTTTGGATAGACAGTTAAGTTTGACTAGCGCCACCATTAAAATATCTAGAAGGAATACAAGTTTTCATTCGGCGAATTTTATAGCTGTATTTTAACCCATGTCCAGAAAATAAATGCATTTAACTGCTGTCTGTTTATATAACAATCATTCTAATAATAAATGAATTAGTCCAATTGTTTTTATCGAACATAGTGATAGCTAAAACCGATTTAGTGAAATTTAGCGAATCAACATCGAGTTACGTATAAACACTCCTGATGCATATGTTTTACGTTTCTATAGGATTTTTAAATTATTTACAACGTTATTGATTGAAGCATGATGGCTAATCGTATGATAGATAAAGGTTACTAGTACTTAAATTAACGTTAATAGATTTTACTTATTGAATGTATAAGTCAGGACGAATTGGCTGTATTTTTTACCGCGTGTAATATCACTGGCAACAACAGGAGAGCCCTATGAATAATAGAAATATTATTGGCTTGGATAAATGTAAGTCGAGCGAAGTTGTACGCTTACTTAACAAGCTGTTAGCGAATTACCAGATCCATTATATGAATACCCGAGGTTACCATTGGAACATCCAAGGTAAAGAGTTTTTCGAGCTGCATAAAAAATTTGAGGAAGTGTATCTTGACTTGCAAGGCAAGATAGATGAGCTTGCCGAGCGAATTCTAACCCTCGGTGGAACACCTAACCATAGCTTCTCTACTTATGTTGGAGTAAGCGAAATCAAAGAACACTTAAATGCCCGTTCTGGTGAAGAATGTATGGAGCGCCTGCAAAGTGGCTTTGATACTTTATTACACATGCAGCGTGTAATACTTGCCTTCTCTGGAGATGCTGAAGATGAAGGTACGGCAGCTCTTATGGGCGATTACATCCGTGAGCAAGAAAAGCTAATGTGGATGTTCAACGCCTACAACCGTTAACGAAGTCATACTCCCTTGAGTCGTTAAAATTGTCGTTAAGCTAAAGCGCTATATTCTCCCATTTGGGAAACGGGCCTATTCTGTGGCCCGTTTTTTTATCCTGCCCATTAACAACAAGTCTTTAAGTTCCTGAGGGTTTTGTTGAGCAAATCAGTTTGAACTCTTTCACTAAGAGGGTTTGATCGTTGGTGTTTCAACCAAACCTTGGTAAGAGGTGTAATTCGTCATCTTGCTATAGATGCTACTGGGCTAACAGCGTCAGGCGAAGCGAATGGAAAGTCAAGAAGTATGGTGCAGAGATGTAGCTTAAGGCATAAACCTCAGCTGATTGCTGACGCTTATAGAAATCCGATTGTTAGCGCTAACTATATTCGGCCATTTTATCACGCGATTAAACCTAAAAAAGCAAAGCTATCAACTCCTCCAAGAAGAGGTGCTGCATATTGGGAAAACAGCATCCGAGGAATCAAACAGTTGCTAACCAGCTAGTTTATCGAGCCAATGAGCCTCCAAGATTATAATGGGCAGGTTGGTAAGTTTCATGCCGCAGTTTATGCATTAAAAATGGTATTGAGTCTAGGTATGCCTCAAACAACCAGAGTTGGCTAACTATAAGACAGTGATGACCTCACTCAGCTTAAATCAAATTTACGCGATAAAGCTGTTCCTTTGCCAAATATCAATGTTACCTTATCGATTGGTGATATAACGTCCGTTATTGAAGTTGAGGAAGGAGGATATCATTTCCCGCTAACATTTATCAGCTGTGCAAGGCAAGGACTTGCTTACCTCAAGTGATCTCTATCCGAAGGATTAAGAAGCCTGTCTGTCCGTACACCAGCCACTAAGCGGTGTTAGTGTCAGTATACTCAGACCCTCTTAATAGTGAAAAGGTCATCTTATTTAAGGGTTGGTTAATCTCACCGAGCCAGATTCTTAGACTAGTTGAGCCTTTATTCACCACAAGAATTTGTGTTTCTTTCCATTTTCGAGTTCAACATGGATCTTAAGCTTCCCACCACAGGCTTGGACATATCGATTTAACTGCTCAACAGTAAGCTTTGATTCATGCTTTTCCAAATCGAGCAACTTTCGACCAGATATACCTAGTTCATCTGCTAGCATGAATAATGTTTTCTTTTGTTTGTTGCGCAGAGTAGATAAGCTTCGATCCAGTAGTCGGTAGAATTTATTACTTTCTTCTTTGACCTCTATTGGAGGAGCACCTGTTATTTCCATACCACGACTTCTTGCATAGAGCTCACGTATTGGTTTGCTCATTTTTAACAAAGGTGTCTCATCTAAATTCTGTTTATTCTTCATAATGGTATCCAATGAACTCCTTTACCTAGAGGTCGCTAGTACAGGACTTCACTTGTTAACTACTAGCTGCTTCCTATCTCTAATTGAACTCTAATTCGCCTCTGCTCCATGAGGCGATCAATACATATTGCATTGGCTAATATTTTTTTGCAGTGGAAAATAGTCATGATCTATAGTTAGCTATCTTAGTGTCATCATAGCCAGCCTGATTATCTGGCTTATGCCAGTTGTTCATATGATGGTTCCATAGCTAAGGGTCAAAGCTACTAAATATTTTCCTACGGGCAATTTTGCGCTGCATGTTACTTGTTTTTCATAGGAAAGAATAAATAAATAACGATCCTATGGCTATTTAAATGTAACAATTCGTTATTTATAGAAGGAGTTACTCATTATATATCCACTTCAACTAACGCGAATAAGTGTGATTGTTTACTATATTGACCTTGCTCGGTTAGACAACTAAGTTTGCTCGGGAGAGGTATTTTCATACCGGATGACTTCATACAATCCACATGCTTCTGTAATGTCATCTTGGCTTTTGGAATGATGTCATGAATGGTTTCAGCAGCACTAAAGCACCAAGCAAAATCTGGAAAGCAAATTCCATGAGGGGATTCATTTTAACCAACAGTAATAATGATAGGGTATTTCAAAAGGGCGCACTTCCTATTTAGGAATTGACTCGTGATTATCCACAATCAGATGATAATATCAACCTATTACATTAATAGG
>NZ_JACSOF010000202.1:0-9826 GCF_014349205.1 Photobacterium sp. BZF1 | reverse complement strand
TGCCAAATAAGGTGACAAACAGCTAGTTCCATCTATAGACGGTATATCGCGTTGTTGATGATAATCCTCTACTTTTTCGTAGCAAAATGTCACAAGTCTCTGACGGATCGTCTCTTCTTCTACTGGCCATTTCATGCTATCGACAGGTGGATATGTCAAAGTGATCTCATCAACCTCATCGATGAACAACGGCTCTTTCACCGATTGAGGAATTGGCAAAGGTGCCGGGGACAATGCTCGAAAATGTTTCAACCACTCTTTTCTAAAAGGAGTAAACACCTTGAAGGCTTCCCCTTTTTGCGTTTGCACTTCCCCAGGAGTCATCACACAACAATCATCAAACATGCTGAACTTGATCTTTGCATCAGCGAGTTGATGACCGACTTTGTCATCGCGCTGAAGTTCGTTCCATTCGTACTGCTTATTGCAGAAGACATGGGTTATCCCTTTCTCATGGGTGATATCTACCATGAGTTCAGCAATTTGATCAAAATCTGCAACTTCTTTGAAAACAAGTGGAATACCAATATTCGCAAGCTGTTCTTTTAAAATTGGCAAACGACGCCTGATTAAATCAACCTGTATCGGAGCAACATGGTGTTCATGCCATTGCATTGGGGTTGAGACATATACTGCGATGACTTGGTCACAGTGTTTCACCGCTTCATATAAAGCGGTATTGTCCACCACACGTAAGTCAGTTCGAAACCAAACTAATCCTATTTCTTTATGCTGACTCATGCTGCCACTCCAATAATTCGGGATGGATTGTGTTGATACTGCCGAGTGTCACCAATTCACAACCGGTACTAGTTATTAAATGCTCAAGTTGACCAGGTATATCCAAAGGCAATTTATTATCACCATCAATAAACAACTTCTTCTGCCCCCATGAATTGAGTAATGGTGCTAACGATGCAAGCTTTCCTTTTAACCTAGGCAATAGCATGACACTGTAACCTAACTCAGATAACTCAACGGCTTTGAGCCAGAAGCGCGAGTTTGGCTCCTCATCAAAGCTAATCAGAAGGCACGGCTTCTTATTTCGCTTTCGAGAAGCGGCAATCAACGATAAGCACCTTTCCTGAAAAACACTTCGCCATACGACCATCTGCACATCCAGCAAAGGATTGTCTGGTTGCGAGATTTCATTTATCACTGCAGTGATAATTTTGTTTTCCAGAACCTTGGCCGGATACTCTTTCATTAGTTGGATAAGCTGTTTATCCAGAGCAAAAGAATCTAACTGCGCTAATGAAGACAGAATATTACCAATTGCTCTCTGGCTCTCGTTTTGGTTATCTTCATCAACCAGCGGGGAGAGTTTACCCAGCATAGGTTTCACTTTCCCAATAGCTACACCCTTATCAAGCCATTCGACAATTTCTTTTATCTTGTTAATGTCTTGCTCGGTGTATAGGCGATGCCCCTTGTCGGTTCTCATCGGGTTCAACAACCCATAACGCCTTTGCCAAGCCCTTAGTGTCACTGAGTTCACTCCTGTAATCTCAGAGACCTCTTTGATCGCATAATATTTGTTATCAGAGTCCATAGCGTAATTTCAAATCTTCCGGATATGGGTCAAGGAATGTTTGTAGCTGCAAATACGGATCAGGATATTCACGCAAGTAATGCTTGATTAATGCTAATGGCACAAGGATAGGTTGATTACCCTCTTTGTAACTCATAATCAGTTCCGACAGTTCCAACTTTTGCTCTTTGGTTAACGAACGCTTGAAATAACCCTGAAGATGCATCAGCACATTCGTTTTATTTTTTCTCGAAGCGCGTTCTTTTATCGCTTCCATAAATTTGAGGCGGTACTCTAAATAGAATTCGTTAATATCCCATTCACTGATGTGGGCTACCATACTACCTAACGCTTTATAAGCCGCTGGGTTATGTGCCATCAATACTAGCTTGTAACGCGAGTGGAATTTAACGATTGCATTAGCAGAAAGTTGGTCTCGCACCGAATGGTAAAAATCATTTAGGGCAAAAATACGGAAGACGAAATTTTCTCGCAACACAGGATCATTGAGTCGACCATCTTCTTCTACCGGTAACCAGGGCATCTTGGCCATCAGTTCACGTGTGTATATACCTACCGAACCACCGGGCACTGTGTTGTTGTTTGGGATATGGAGTTTGACACGTTCCATGCCGCAAGTTGGCGACTTGGCGCAAACCACATACCCGCAAAGATTGTCGAATTGTGAGACTTTCTTGTGAGCGAACTCCACCATTTTATCCGTGTGATCGATATCTTGATGCTTGCTCTCGACTAATCGAATCTCGTTAGAAGGTAGTTGCAATAAGCGGATTACAGGACGAGGAACGGGCATGCCGATACCCATTTCAGGGCAAACTGGCTTGAAGGTAAAATATTTAGTTAACTCGTCAACGATGAAACGGTTCTGTTTGTGACCGCCATCGAATCTCACTTTCTCGCCTAAAACGCAGGCACTGATTCCGACTGGTATTTGCATGACTATCCCTACCTTGTACAAAACTAATCTGTTGTACAAGGAAGAGTAGTAGATTGGATCAATTATACAAATATTTTTTTTGTATAAGTGCAATTAATCACATATTGGCTTTTGTTCACATGGTGCTCTACGTATATGACAGGCTAATTGCACTCACTGTCTATCCATTGCAGATACTCGCTGTATCCAGCAGTAATTGGAAGTTGGATGATTTCTGGAGTCTCGTAATCATGATTGGCTAGTATATCTGCTTCAACCTGCTGATACAGATTGGTCGTCGTTTTGATTATGGCCAGTTTCTCCTGATCATTGTTTACCTTACCTTCCCAGTGATAATAGCTCTCTATCGCTTGCACTTGTATACAAGCCGCCAAACGCTTCTCGATTAAAGAATGGATGATTGTCTTGCCAACATTCTCATCAGCAAAGGTTGTCATAACCACGCATTTTTCACTCATTTTTTCTGTTCCAGTGCTTAGGTTTGTAATAAAAACAATAACAAAAAGGGGAGCTATCTGCTCCCCATTAGTTTTATTAGTTAACAGTTTGCTTAGTTAACTTACCAAGATTATGGACACTTAGAGACCATCAACTGCTCTGGATTGCCACTGTCAGAGAACTTAAGACTCCACACATATTTACCGGCTTCAGGTAGTGTCACGGCAGTATCTTTACCATACCCACCATACTTAAGCGTCGCGACTTTACCTGGAGTTAGCTCAAGGCCGTCAGCAGTAAATTGTGGCTTCCAATCTGCACTGGCATATTGCATTCTAAAAGCGCCTGCTTTCTCCTCAACAACCGCTTGGTAGGTGTTGTCACCAACGTAGTTGTAAGCGCGGTTTGGCTTGTGCTTCCAACCGGCATCAACAAAGTCTCCCACCACATATAAGGTCTTTTCGATAGGGCCTGCACTTTCAACCACCGGATTGTCACATTGCGCCATAAAGCCTTCTCCCATTAGCGAGGTCGAGGCGACTGCTACAGCTTTGGTCAATCCCTTTGCGGACGGTTTGGCAATCTTCAAGAACTTGGCTTCAAACGGCGACAAATTAATTTGATATTCCCCACCGACCATCTCGTAGGCTTTGCCTGACAGTAGGTCTACCAATTGACCTTCAGAGGCTATATCTTCTGCACTGATTGAAATAGATTCTGGGTTTGTTGTCGTGCTGACCATATACAGCAGCGCTTCTTCATCAGTCTGCTTGTGGTCAACATAAACGGAATCATTAGCAATTATATTAGTGCGCTCGCCCCGGCTTAGAGCGGGGTGTGCAGCCCTTATAGTCATAAGCTCAGAGACATATTGTTTAAGATTCCATTGATTGCTATTAATCGTTCCGGTTAGACCCTCAATTTTCGCACTAGACCTTGCAACATGATCATCGCATAAGCCTTGGATCGCGCAATCGCTCCAAACTTTTTGTGAAAACCCTTCGACTTCATCACCGATCTCTTCGCCGTAATAAAGAGTAATAGGCCCGGAATATGCGGCCAAGAATGACAGTGCGGCTTTATGTCTTGACCAATACTCCGGTTCATCTGGTGAAGCAATATTCCCCCGCTGAATTAAATCACCAAACCTTACCAAATCATGGTTTCCTAGCATCAGGTTCGGCTTGGCATGGGACGGGTAAAGGCTGTGGAGGTTCATGCCTTCATCAAGCCATTTACCGCCTTTGCTACCAATACTGTTTTCATTAACCGCAAAGGTTTCTACCAAACGATAGCGAACAGGGAAATCAAATGCAGAACAAAGTGCCGGTTCACCTTCTTTGCCATAGCCTGTTTCGTTGATGTAATTCTCATTGTTCCAGATCTCGGCAACCATATAGCCTAGCGGATTAACGGTTTCACCTTCTGAGTTCACATACGTTACCGATTTCGATGCCTCATCGACACTCGCACGAATTGAAGCCCATGCATCAGTTGGAACCTGATATGCCTGATCCAGTCGCCAACCATCGATTTTCAACTCTTTGATCCAGTAAGTTGCTACTTCTTGATAAAACTCTAAGCTTTCTGGGTAACTGACCGGATTATTTTCTCCAACAGGCAGGCGTCCTTCAGGTGAAGGTACAACATTGCCTTTGTGGTGGCCGAATACACCATCGAAGAAGACATACAGCCCTTTTTCATGGGCTTTTTCAACCAACTCTTTAGCTTGTTCCATCGTGCCAAAACGAGGATCGATAGCAAAATAATTACTCGTGAAATAGCCTGTTGCATCAAGCCTATCCGCCCAGTGGTCCTGTCCTTCAATCGGCATTGAGTCAAAGATAGGAGTCAGCCAAATCGCATTCATTCCCAGTGACTCGATGTAATCTAATGAGTCGATGATACCCTGCAAATCACCTTTGTGATGGCTTGTACCATAACCCGTGCCATGGCCTATGCTGTCGTCACCATTGACAAAGCTCTCCACCATAATTTGGTAGATACGCAAATCGTCAGACTGCGTCATGGTCGAGGTGTTACACAGGTACACATTTTTATCTACATCTGCAACGTCAGTAGCATTATCTGCACTATTACAAGCTGCCAGTGACGCAGCAATCGCCATAGCAAGGAAAGATCGTAGGTTCCTTTTCACATCGAGTCTCCAAGTTTGTAGTTATGTTTTTCCTATTATTCAGATCTTTGGGTTGCCTTTACCCTCCCCCTTGCTTAATCAAACAGGCGTAGATGGGGGGCGTAGATATTTATGGTTTCTATTTAGTGAAAAAGCGCCTTTCCCTAGCGGTAGCGCATGTAAAAATAGCGCTACAAAATGAGAGAGCAAGCACTTTTTTGTTACTCGCTAACAAGAAATCAGCTCACATTCTGTTAAAGAATCGACGTTTTCATCTCTTAGAATATATGAGTTGTAATGTTCGTGAATGAACACTCAAAATTTGAAATTGCCTGCCAATCAGGGCAAAAACGGATAAAATATAACCACCCATAACATACTCCTCCATAATTCTGTCTTTCCATTGAATTACACTGTTAGAATACGCGCCAACAACATTGCTTATTGATAGGTATCAAATCATGCAACATGACCAATTCGAAACACTGGTTAAAGCACTTTGTGAATTGGACTCTGTTCCCCAAGTTCTTGAAGCTCTGAAAGCTAATGAGGATGCAGAGATTGCTGAAGCCGCAGCATCACTGACAGGCCAGTTCAAACTCGCTGAGATTGAAGGTGAACAGCGCATTTACCATGTGTCATTGGAACAAAATGATGACGGTGAACAAGAAGAGTACGCAGAGTGGATCATGAATGTCGGTGATGACGTGATCAAATTCGTGGCATGGTTCTTCTTCGATACGTTCGATGTAAAAGCGAAAGATGTTTACCAAGCTGCAGGCCGTACTTACCAGCAACCTAAGCGTAAGTAACCAGATTTAGCCTTATCAGTTACTTTTCCAAAGTAACCGATAAGGCTCCCACCTATTTTATTCAACCAAAAACAACCGCTTTCTATATTCCCTCGGCGAGCAGCCATGATATTGACGAAAACGGTGGGTAAAATTGAACGGATCTTGATAGCCCAAGCGCTGGGCAACCATACCAATCGTCCACTCTTGGTAGTAAAGTAAATCAACCGCCTTTTCCATTCGAAGTTGAATTAAGCGCTGCTGTGTTGAACAGTTATAAAGCTGCTTAGTGATCCGGTTCAATTGCTCGGTACTGAGGAAACATTGTTTGGCTATCCCTTTCACAGTCCAGTTAAGATGTAGCTGAGACTCAATGTCATTAAAGATACTTTGCACCCGCAACACGGAATTCGAAGGAGCAAGGTTTGCACTGCCGAGCATTAATCGAGAGAGTTCGCTAGCAAACAACTTCCTATAGCTTGCACGACCGCCAACCTCACTATGCAGTAAATTCATTACCGACCAGACCTGTTCACATATATGGGTATGCTCAACACGCTGTCCATTTGCCACCAGCGGTAACCATTTCTCAGTGGGTTTTAACAGTACCCATGCCATTTTCCAGCCTTTGCTTTTGTCCGCCAGTTCAAAGCGGAATGGCTGTCCTGCCGGTAAAATTGTCAGGGTATTAGGCATCAAATGATATTGGCGCTCAGAGAGCGTTAATAAGCCAGCCCCCTCCTGAGTTAACAAAAGCGTATGGTTGGTGGTTGCGACCCGTTCTATCTCATAACCCTCGGCCAATTCGGCTAGACCCGCCATAAAGAAGCCGTTATCTGTCAACTCGGGAAGATCCGATTGGGTCAGAAACCGCTCTTTACAAGCTTGAGCAAGGTAAACCTCTTCATTCCAGTCTGTTTTTGGCTGCTCCATAGCAAAGCCCACAGTGACAGATTCACACAGGTTTTCTGTACTTTCTAACATGTCACTCCATTTTTGTGTTCGTTATAGTTGCCGTCCATTACCAAGCAGTTCTATCTCTACAAACCGACCTACCTATTATTGGTATGATCCGGAGACTGACGATGACAACAATCAAAAAAAATCAAACAGCATTACCGCCAGACCTCTTTGCTCGTATTGCAAAGCTGGCTTTCCCCGTTGCCATTCAAAGTGCCCTTGTCGCGATCCTCGCCCTGGCCGATGTATTGATGGTGAGCGATTTTGGCCAGTCAGCCACCGCCGCTGTCGGTATCGCTTCAAAATGGCACTTTGTTGCCATTATGATCATGGCAGGCCTAGCGTCTGCCAACGGCATACTAGTTTCCCAGTATTGGGGAAAAAAAGACAGTATTCATGCCAAAACGGTAACTATTCAGGCAATGAAACTGGGTGCCACTATTATGGTTCCGGTTACCTTTGTTATCACTGTTTTTGCACCGCAAATCATGCGGCTCCAGACCAATGATCTGGAAGTGATCATGCAGGGCAGCCAGTACCTATGGTACAGCTTTCCGGTATTGATCCTTACCCACATCATCATTACGCTTGAATCAAGTTTACGTGCAAGTGACGATGCCCTGCTACCGTTGATTTTTGGTGCTGTCACCATCGCATTGAACATCGCTTTGAACTTCCTATTGATCAAAGGCGGACTAGGTATTCCAGCAATGGGGGTTGCCGGTGCAGCGCTAGCAACCACCATTGCTCGATTTGCACAGGTTTTAATGATGTGCGGCGTATTGGCCTACCGCAAGCATTGGTTGATTGTTAGCCAGGCCATTCGCAACCACCAAACATTGTGGATGACGTATCGCAAACTGGCTATTCCCCAATCTCTGAACGCGCTACTTTGGGCATTGGGAACATTGACCTACCAAATCATTTTCGGGCACATGGGCACCACTGAACTGGCAGTATTTAGCATGATTGGCCCCTTTGAGTCGCTGCTTTACTCTGTGTTTATGGGTATTTCCGTGGCTTGCTCGGTGCTGATAGGACAATCATTAGGCCGGGATGAGTTCGAAAAAGCACAAGCTATGACTGCATTCTTCCTGAAGTTTGTACTATTTGTAGGGCTAGGAATGGGCTTGTTCCTATACCTTAACCACATGTTTGTACTATCGTGGCTAAACCTTAATCAGGATGATCTTCTACCATTGGCGCAGCCTGCGATGTTCGTGATCAGCATCGGCATCACGTTAAGAATGCTCAATATGATCATCATCAATGGTATCTTGCGCACCGGCGGTGAAAACTTGTTCTGCCTCCGTATGGATTTCATCGCAATGTGGATGATAGGAATTCCATTTACCGCTTATGGCGCTTTTATTGGCGAATGGTCTTTTGGTTGGGTTTATCTGGCGCTGCTGGCGGAAGAAATTGTCAAGCTGTCGCTGTGTTTCAACCGATACCTAAAACGTCGCTGGTTAAATAACCTAACCGTGCAACCACAACCGGCGAATGCCTAACATCCCTCTAATAACCAAATATCCCCTAATAAAAAGCAGGCTACGTTTTAATCAACGTAGCCTGCTCAAATGAAAACTAAGCCGTTTTTATTATGCTGCTGCTCTACCCACTACGAGTGAAAACAGGAAAATTGATATCACGGCTGCTAGCAATTTAAGCTCGCGTTTTTTCATGTGCGCCTCCTTTTACTGGGCTCAATATTAAACTACGTACCATCATGATGAAAAAGCCAGTCAGCACTAAGTTCAGTGCTAACGACAGCATGCTAATCGTCACAATAGGTCCACCAAATCCATATCCAATGCTGATCATCAATACGCCAGCACCAACCTCACCTCGCGGCCACATGCCAATAGAAAGCGCCAAACGCTCTTTGACTGTTGCCTCATTGCGATAACAAAATAACGGGAACATCTTGCCGACATTCGACACGATGGAAATCATAATGACGTGGAAGGCAATCTCACTCATCTCCATAGCCGGCATTGCGTTGGTGACACTAGAATTGTCCGCAACACTCACCGCACCAAAAATCTGTGGGAGGCTCAAGCCCACCAGCACCATAAAAAGACTGGCTACGGCAGTAGACACTTTTGCGTCTTCCGCTGACTCATGCTGAGATTTCATCATACAGCCCAGTACAAAGGCTGGTAGCAGGACCTCAAAATGGATATCTGTTGAGATATAGAAAAGCTCACACAAGCCAGCAATCAAAACAGAATACCCAACGATAGAACTCGCTGAAGCTGGAATATTCCATTTGTGCAAGAATTTGTAGCCGATAACCAACAGCGCTAGCATTAACAGCAAGGTCAAGCCCAACGCCGGACGCCAGCCAACCACCAGCACTGTCAGCGGGATCATCAGCAGCACAGTATCTAAGTCGTCAAAAATGGCGAGCACCCTTGCCTTTTTGAACATCCATGTCGCGCCTAAACCTGCAGCAGCCAACATTGCAAAGAGTACACCTGCTGAAGTCGGAGCCGCAAAGCGCCCTATCACCAAGGTCTCTTTCCATGCGTCGGCATTGAACCAGAGTTCACTCGGCATCAGGACAAAAATAAAATACAGTACAACAGCAATCCAAGGGAAAGTCGCTGTCGTCATAGCCACGACATAATCCCAGCCATATTGTTTTAGATTGTTTTTATCTATATCGAATTCGCGACCTACATTGATCATGATGTAGGCAAGCGCCGACATCGTCACAACCATAAGCACTGGCTGGATGGAACTATAGCCTTCGAAAAATTGGGGGAGTAATTGTGATAAGAACAAGCCAACCAAAAGTAATGTTGAATAGAGTACGACCTTTTTCACATTGACACCTTATTAAGAGTAACCTTCATTCTACAAACGTCTTTTTTTGTTTTTTTCTTGAGTATGAATATATTGATTAAACTTATTGCAGTGTTTTATTTAGGGTTTGTAAAAGTATAATTGTGTAATGAAAACAAAATACATATTAAAAACACACCAGAAAAGTTAGGGAACATTTC
>NZ_JACSOF010000201.1:0-9869 GCF_014349205.1 Photobacterium sp. BZF1 | reverse complement strand
TAGCAAGTCATGTTCGTGGTGATAAAATTGATAAGAAATATCGATCTTTAAACAATTATTCATCGTCACCGGGTGTTAGGCATTCAGTCTTGAGCAACAGAAAGTCATCAACTTATGTTCCTTTATATAGTAATGACCCATTATCAGGTTATGCTCCGCCTGGTTTGCCTGAACAGGCTTTATCTGACTCCGGCGTGTTTGGAGAAGGACACCATTCTCAGGTTGCGGGCTATATTCGTGTGGACAACACCATACTTGGTGATAATGCCTCGTTGAATAAATCTTCTGAACAAGAACACAGCGGCTACTCGTTGACCTTGGGTGGGGATTACTTGTTCCAAAACCAATATCTCTTTGGTCTGACCCTTGGATTGCCTTTCTACAAACCCTTGGCTGAGGGTAGCGATACCGAAATTGATGGGCTCATAGCATCAGGGTATTTTACTTACTTCCAAGATTCGTGGTTTGTGGATTTCAATGCCAGTTATGCTGTGATGGATACAGACATAGAGCGACAGGTAACCTTGTACACTGACCCTGTGATAAACAACGCCAATGAGGCAGACTCGGACATCTGGGTGTTTTCGCTGGGTACAGGTTATATCTTTGACTACAACTACCTGCATCTGGCCTTTGAAAGTAGTTTGCAATACACCTTATCTGATACCGATCGCTACGAGGAAAGGTCAGCGCTTAATAGTTCAAGCTATCTCTTCACAAAGATTGAAGATGTTGACGCGCTAGAATCAACTATGTTGATTACTGGGATGAGTATTTCACATCCTTTCCGCACACCTTTTGGCGTGTTTCAACCCTACGCGAAAGGCTATCTTCATTACGATATTGCCAGTGGGAAAGAGCGGATAATATCCCAACTTAAATCTAACTACTCAGGCAGTATCCTACCGATTGTTGTTGAATCCAATGATGATGTTTATGGACGCGTTCACTTGGGGATTTCTGGCGCGTTGAGCAAGGACTGGTATGGATACGCCGAAGCCAGTCAGTTGGTTTGGCACGATGACTTGTCGGCATATACCATTTCTGTTGGATTGAGTATGGCTTTGGATTAGAAGAGCAGGTTGTACTTAATGGATTATCGGCCCGGCTCATGCCGGGCTTTCTTTATTTATATCAGTGAGATGTGACTCCCCGCATATTTTGCAGGCTATACAAATAGTGACCTCTAGCCAAGATACTATGAACTGTTGTTAATAAACTACATTTTGGTGCTTTTGATCACAGTATGCAGATACTGAGATTTAGTATTGTTCACGCCATAATTAAAACTCAAATTTTATACTTCCCCCCGTAAAATTATGAGTATAAAGGAAATAATCTCGTGAACTTTAAATTATCAACGGTTGCCAAGGCCGTGATTCCATTGTGTTCTGCATTTGTTTTTGTTGGCTGCAACAGTTCATCGTCAACAGATGGTAAGTTTGATACGACTAATCCACCGGCCATTGATATTGAATTGCCTGAAACAGATGGGCCAACTGCTTATTTGCCTCAAAGCGGCTCGGTTGAAGAGCCTATTCAAGCCGGTGACGATGAAGCCGTCATCTATATGGTTGCGAGAAATAGTGATGCTAAAGCTTTAGCCAATTACGCTGGTTACAGCCTACATGTATGGAACAATGAGACTTGTGACCGAGCAGGGCAAGTGAATAGCGGTTGGGATGATAAATCTATTGCCCCTGTTGGTGAAGATGAGTTCGGTCCTTATTGGAAGTTGCCACTAAAGAGTGGAAGTACCGATTGTATTAACTTCATCATCCGTGATGAAAACCTGAGCAACCTGTCTGGTAGCGACGCAAAATTAGACTTCAATGAGATCAAAGATAGGACGGCGTCGTATGTTGCCGGTAGCAATGTCGCTTATGACGACCGTGGTGATGCTTATGTATTGCTATTTGGCGTTGCCAATGCAGAGGCGCACCTGGTTGAAGGGCATACCTTAATTTGGGATGGTGCAGAGTCTGCTGACGAGGTTCGACTCTATGTTCAACTTGAGGGCGGTTTTGGTCCAAACAGTGATAATCAGTACGATGCTGAATACATAGTTTTGGAACCATCAGTGTTAAGTGCAGATATTAAAGCTAAGTTCCCTCATCTAAAAGATAAAGCGGCATATTCAATTGACGGTGCTATTGATATGCGCCCAGTGATCAAAGCAGAATTAGCAGCAATTGCAGTTGATGAAAATGGCCTAGTGCTAAATGGAACAAAAATTCAGCCAGCAGGGGCTTTTGATCAGTTATTTGCCACGGCAGCGGCCAATGTTGAGTTAGGTGCTGTTCTAGATGGCAATTCAACAACATTTAATGTTTGGGCACCTTCAGCACAAAATGTTGTTACCGTCCTCTTTGATAATAATAAAGAGGAGTTAGGCCGCCTACAGATGGATTACAATGAAACATCTGGTGTATGGTCCCTTGAAACAGATAAAGCGCCAAATGGTACTTACTTCCGTTATTTGGTAGATGTCTTCCATCCGGTTTCGGGTGAAGTTGAAAGCTATCAGGTGACTGACCCATACTCACTGAGTTTGTCTATGAACTCGGAATTTAGCCAGGTAATTGATCTTAATGATCCTGCGCTAAAACCTGCTGGCTGGGATGATCTTCAACGTCCGATTGATCAATCCAACCCTTCGCAGTTTGTGATTTATGAGTCACACGTACGTGATTTTTCAGCTCAGGATGAATCAACGTCTGAAGGTGCTCGTGGAAAGTTCGTTGCCTTTACCCAGCAAGATTCGGTACCTGTTGAACACCTGAAATCTTTAAGTGATAGCGGTGTTACTCACTTGCATCTACTGCCTATTTTCGACATCGCCACGATCAATGAAGATCCAGATCTGGTTGCGAACATCGATGATTCTTTTGCCAAACTATGCGAAGTAAATAGTGACGTTAATACGTCAAAGTTCAGCGGTTACTGTACAAGCGGTATGACCATAGCTGAAGTATTGGCAGAGGTTAAACTGGATGACTCGCCTGACAATCCGGTGGTGCAGGAACTTAACCGTTTCGTATCTGATGTCGATAGCTTTAACTGGGGTTACGACCCATTCCATTACACTGTTCCGGAAGGTTCCTACTCGACTAACCCGGATGGCCCACAGCGTATTCTTGAGTTACGTGAAGCCGTTATGTCTATCAAGAATGACATTGGTATGAATGTGGTAATGGATGTGGTCTATAACCATACAAACTCTGCAGGGCCTGAAGAACGTACTTCAGTACTTGATAAGCTTGTACCTTGGTATTACCAACGTTTGAATCCGGTAACTGGTAACGTTGAAAATTCAACGTGTTGTTCAAATACCGCGCCAGAGCGAGCGATGTTTGAAAAGATGATCAGTGATTCGCTGGTGGTTTGGTCTCGCGATTACAAGATAGATTCATTCCGTTTCGATTTGATGGGGCATCACCCATTGGATCAAATGCAGCGTTCTTTGCTCGAAGTCCAGAAGGTCGATCCTAACACTTACTTCTATGGTGAAGGTTGGAACTTCGGTGAAGTAGAAAATGATGCATTGTTTGTACAGGCAACCCAGCCGAACCTCGGTGGAACAGGGATTGGTAGTTTCTCAGACCGCTTGCGTGATGCCGTTCGTGGTGGCAGCCCGTTTGATAGCAAAGAGGGCATCCGTAAAACCCAAGGGTTTGGTAACGGTGCCTATGTTCTGCCAAATGAGATTAGTGATGTGACGAAAGAAACAGCACTACATTATGCAGACCTTACGCGTCTCGGTATGGCTGGTAACCTGAAAGACTACAAGATGATTGATTCGACAGGGGCGATTATCACTGGTGAGGAGTTGGATTACAACGGTGCACCTGCTGGCTATGCCGTTGACCCAACAGAAATTCAGAATTATGTGTCTAAGCACGATAACCAAACCCTGTGGGACAATAACCAATACAAGATTGGTTACGCTGTGACAACAGAAGACCGTGTACGTATGCAGGCTGTTTCGCTAGCGACGGCAATGTTGGGACAGGGCATGCCATTTACCCACATGGGGTCTGAATTGCTACGCTCTAAATCAATGCAGCGTGACTCTTATGATTCTGGTGACTGGTATAACTTGGTCGACTTTACCCTCAATGATAACAACTGGGATAAAGGTTTACCTCGCAAAGATAAAGATGGCGATAACTATGATTTAATTCAAGAAGTTATTACATCTGCTGGAGATAATGCCAAGCCTAGCCGTGAAGATATGGCCGACATGGTTGAATACTTCAAAGAGTTGGCATCACTTCGTAAGTCATACCCATTGATTTCATTGGGCACCGGTGAAGAAGTTAAGAATCGTGTTGATTTCCACAATACAGGCATCTCACAAACGCCAGGCTTGATTGTTATGTCTATTGATAACGGTACTGCTTCAGGTGCTGATCTTGATAGTAGGGTTGATGGCCTTGTGATCGTGATTAATGCGTCTAACACTGAGCAAGAGATCAATTTGGTCAAAGAGCTAACGCTAAGCCCATTCCATACTTCGGATTTAACCTCGGGTGCGACGGGTGGCGATATTGCGACAGTACCAGCTTGGACGCCTGCAGTGTTTGAAATTGTACGTGAAAACGGTATTCGAGGGGCAGGCATCCCAGTAGCCGCAAAATAATTAGCACGTAAACATTAATCTAAAGCCCTCTTTTTAGAGGGCTTTTTTCATTCTATTTCTGTGGAGAATGATTCAGGCATAAAGATAAACATATTGTTCATCATTGGTTCATTTTCGCTGCTTTACACTGCAAAGCATGAAAGTACGATAGAAAAGAAGGTTAGCGATGAAAAATACACTTACCAGCATTTTTGCTCTAGTACTGGGTTTCTTTACTGTGACATTTGCGGCTGTCATGGGGCTATTCATCGGATTGGGTGCACTGATTGCTAGACCGTTTATCAGAAAGAAAATCAATGCAGCTTATGAAGAGGCATTGAAACAACAGGGATATACCCAGCAAAGCTACACCCAGAGCTATGGCCAGGAACAAAACGGCTCGACCATCGATGGTGAATATGAGGACATTACTCACTCAGCACCGCACGGCTCGAAGCAGTCAATGGCTTGAAATAATGAGAAAGGCTCGAAGACAGATATGTAGCCTTAATCCAGAGTTTCTCGAAGAAACGCCAGCTTAAAGGCTGGCGTTTTTTTATGGGCGTTATTCTTCAGTTATATCAAAGACGTCTCTTTCTATATGTATGAAGCTGACTAAAGTCGTTCTTTCTAAGCCGCTTCTTTCAAAGGTCGTTGCTTTTGAAGGCCGCTGCTTTCCAAGGTCAATAGCAACTTAGGGCCGATAGTTACTTTTAACGCAAGCGAGGAAGTCGGTTACGTCCTTTTCACTAGCATTGAATCGGTATTTCTTTTCGTTACCGCGTAACTCGAAGTGACCATTGTCTTCTTTAATCAAGGCTGCAAAGACATCGAAAGCTTGCTTGTCACTGGTTCCTCCCAACATGACAAACCTACCGACTGTATGCTTGTTGCCATTGTTGCGCCAGTTGGTGGTAAAGACTTCAACTGGGCTGCCAGAACGGTAGTAGTGGATATTCTCAAAGCCCGTCGGGTGTTCAATATCTGTTTTTAAGTCGACATAGCGATGACGCATTGTGTTGTTGGTGATAACGGCTATCTGCAAATCCGGAATGAAGGTATTTTGCTGGCTTTTGGTGAGATGGTACATATCAAGGCGGCACATGCCTTCGTTATTAAGTGTTCCACTAGTCGGCTGGATTTTGGCACTAACGCCAGTGCTAGCCAGAATTGAAAAAAGTAAAAAAGAGAAAGTAAGATGCTTCATACAACTGCCCTTGAAAACGTCTTTTCAAAGCATAGTGATTCATACTCTTTGAGCCCTGTCTTAAATTAGCTACAAACATAAAAATCTTTTCAATCTGCAATCAAGGGTTGTATATCTTGGTCTTGACCATTCTTCGGTATTGGCTAGGGGTTACATTAAAGTGCTGTTGGAACCGGGTGGAGAAGTGGTGTGCATCTTTATAACCAACTTGCTCAGCAACGTCTTGCACCGACATGCCAAAATCACGCAATAGTTGCTGCGCGGCATCCATTCTTAATCGTTGCAGGTGCTGGTGAGGTGTTTCTCCCACTTGATCTTTGAACTTACGGTTAAATGTTCGCAGCGGTACACTACAATGATCCGCGATGCACTGTGCGGTAATTGGACTAGTAAGGTTACGTTTCATCCAATCCTGCGCCAGAGCTATTGACTCGTCGAACTGAAGTTGTCCACCAATTTGATAAAACGGCTGTTGTGTGGACTTAGAAATTTCATGACCAAAGTGCGTTTCTATGGTTTGCGCTGTCTTTTGACCGAAATACTCTGTAATCAGGTAGAGGATCATTTCTGACTGTGAGTTGATACTTGTTGTACAGTAAATCCCATCTGCAGCCGTTATTGATGCCTGACGGTTCAAAATTACCTTGGGATAACGGTTTACAAAGGTATCAAAGAAGTACCAGTGCGTTGTCGCCACCTGTCCGTTAAGAAGGCCTGTTTCAGCTAACCAAGCCACACCCGTACCAGTCGCCACGAGTTTAGCGCCTTTTTGGTATTGAGCCTTCAGCCAGGGAATGATCTCCGGTGAGCGGTGGATTGACTGCTGTGGATTTCCCCACATCGGAGGCAGAATTAAAATATCGAAGGTTTGCAGATCATCGTAGGTAATATCTGGTTGGAGTTTAAGCCCTGCTGTCACTTTGGTTGGCTCCAGGCTAGGTGCTATGAGCTTTATTGAAAATGGCTGGTTACGCTGTTGGGATCGTGACCTTAAACTGGCTGCGGAACTTAACATCTCAGCGGCGAGGGAGATGCCAGTAATTAATGCGCGTTCATAGAGGAGAAATCCAATTTTCATGTATATCAGTGGCCTATAGACAAATCAACAACAATGGATTGGCTAATCTTAATACTATTTGGCATTTATGTCAGATAAATTGGCACAAATGCCTGATGAATGAACAGTGTAAATTGGTAATCTATGTGCTCTTCAATTTTGAGAGCAGGTTCAGGATGTCAAAATTACCGCTAATTGTAGGTTTCGGTGGTATCAATGCCGCAGGTCGTAGTTCGGGTTTTCATAGCTATAAGCGCATGGTTTCAGATGTGCTTACCGACCAAGATATGGCGTCGACTTGGCAGGACCTTGCACACCGTATGGGGCTTTCTGAAGGTTCAGCATCAGATCCTGAAGTTATCGAAGCGATTAAAGCAGGTACGCTGGTCAGACGTATTGAATCATTTGATCCTGATAGTTTGCGTTATCAATATAAAGCCGCTTTAAACGGTGGTCAGGAAACGATTTCTTTCACTTTGCGCAAATCGAAAATGCCAACGCGTATTCCTGAAAACTGGCAGGTAGAAGAGCAGGGCAGCAAAGTAACGATCACGGTAACCGGTGAATTGAATGCCTTGCTTGAAGATCGCGTCGCTTTCCCTGTTACTAGTGGCGGTAATATCCCTAGTGGCTTTGACCCAGCAAAGCTTTATAACTCTCGTTTTCATCCCCGAGGCCTGACTTTGACAGTGTATGGCGCGTCAGATGCCCTTAATTCACTAGGTATGGACTGGGATGAGGTGCTCAAGCATATCAAACCAGATCAGGTTTCTGTTTATGCTGGGAGTGCGTTGGCGCAGGTTGATGATAATTCATTGTCAGGCATGCTAGCTGCACCTTTGACGGGTGGCCGTGTCAGTTCAAAAATGATGGCATTGTCCCTTGCAGAAATGCCAGCAGATTTCATCAATGGTTATGTGATCAACAGTATTGGTACCACTGGTACCAGCATGGGGGCTTGCGCCACTTTCTTGTATAACTTGCGCCAAGGTATGCTGGATATTCAGCAAGGTAAATCGCGAGTCGCGATTGTCGGTAATGCCGAAGCGCCAGTGGTTGCCGAGATCATGGAAGGTTTCCGTGTGATGGGTGCATTGGCTGAAGACACCCAGCTCAAGGCGTTGGATAACAGTGACACGGTAGATAACCGACGTGCTTGCCGACCGTTTTCATCGAATGCGGGTTTCACCATGGCAGAATCCGCCCAGTTTGTAGTGCTAATGGATGATGAACTGGCGTTGGAGCTTGGCGCGAGTATTTATGGCTCGGTAGCGGATGTGTTTATCAATGCTGATGCCAACAAAAAGTCAATTTCGGCACCTGGTGTAGGTAATTATGTCACTGTCGCAAAAGCAGCAGCATTGGCAAAGGCTATCCTCGGTCCTGAGGGCGTTAAGCAGACCTATGTGCAGGCACACGGTACGGGTACACCGCAAAACCGAGTCACCGAGAGCCATATCCTCAATGAGGTGGCAAAGACATTTAGTATTGATAATTGGCCGGTGACCGCGATTAAGTCTTATGTAGGACATTCAATGAGTTCTGCACCTGGCGATCAGTTAATTGCATCATTGGGTGTGTGGCAATATGGTTGGATCCCGGGGATCAAAACGATCGACCATATCGCTGAAGATGTACACCAGTCGAATTTGAACATACTGACTGATCACCATTTTGCAGGCGAGCATGGTGAGGACTACAAAGCTGTGATCCTCAATGCCAAAGGGTTCGGCGGTAATAATGCTTCCAGCCTTGTTCTTTCGCCTCATCAAACAATGGCAATGTTGGCGAAGAAATACAGCGACGAGAAAATCTCGGCTTACTGCAATAAGAATGAGGCGGTATCCCTACAGGCAGCAGCTAATGATAAGGCAGCATGTGATGGTGATGAAAACATCCGCTATCACTTCGGCGAAAGCGTTATGGATGAAACGTCTGTTGAGATGACAACGGAGTCGATTAAGCTCTCTGAATTTTCTGAGTCTATTCCACTAGCGACGGTTAACCCTTACGCTGAGTACAGCTAACTTACCACCTTATTTGAAAGTTAACGAATAAAGTGGGGCAGTTAACGAATAAAAACCGCAGTTCATACACTGCGGTTTTTTTGTGGTAGCTTGGACAGATAAAAGCAAAATTATTACTACAACAAAGGAGTCATGAACGTTGGCTAACGTTATGTTGGTTGCAAACTTGAACTGTGATCGGGTGTTGCAACTCAAAGAATCGCTTCAGGCTGGTGGCAGGCACCATTATCAAGATTTGGGCCGACGTTTAGGTGGCGGTGGAGCAAATACCGGTTTAGCACTTGTGTATTCAGGTCATAATGTTTCATTGGTCAGTCAGGTCGGGCGTGATGAAACAGCTGATTGGCTGCTCGCTGAAGCGAGTTTGAAAGGTCTTAATTGCTCCCTGTTACAGCGTAACGATATAGTTACTCCTGAGCTGATGTTATTAATGACCCCAGACGGTGAACGCACGATTATCCGTCCTGAGCGGCCGGCTTTTTCGTTGGGCCCTGCACCTGATTTTTCTAACTGGGATGCAATCTACATCAATTCCAGTGCCGATGGAGTTGTAGAGTGGGCAAGTAAAGCCATTGAGGGCAACAGACAGCAAGCAACTTCTAAACTTGATCAGACTTTGGTTGTTGCTCAATTACCCAAAAATCATGATGCCCGTCCTTGCCATGTACTGATCACTTCACGCTCTGATTTAGATGCCCACATATCATCTTTGAATAATGATATGGAAATTAAAGATCTTGCCCCTTTTCAATATGCAAGCTCGATAGCCGGCGACTCACTCCGGCATTTTATAGTGACTGACGGGGAGCATGGCGCGACTGTCTATTCGGAATGTGGCCAAGACTATGTTGCAGCGCATACAGTCGATGTAGTTGATACAACAGGGGCAGGAGATGCCTATGCCGCAGGGGTTATCCATGGCCTACTGGACAAACTAACGATTACTGAGTCTATGGC
>NZ_JACSOF010000200.1:0-10029 GCF_014349205.1 Photobacterium sp. BZF1 | reverse complement strand
CCATTTTATAACTGGATACCATCAAGCATATGATAATTTATAAAATACAATCAGAATAAAATAGAAATGGGCAAGGTAAATCAACACTCGAGCAGGATTGAAGATTTGACTACTGCCGCTGATACCGGTTTATCACATTCTCAATCGTCATGATGCCAAACATGATTTTTCTAACAAATGACTCAGAGCTACCAACAAAATAGAAATTAGGGTGTCTTGCCCAGATCTTTTGTAGGGCAATATCAAGTTTCGCCGCCTGAACTGATGACTCGCTTCTTACCGGATTATTACTGCTGATGTCATGGCCTGTCGCACCTGCTGATTCAAAAAAGATCACCGCATCATAACGGGATATTTCCTCTTCAAACGTTGAGTTCACCTGCTTGAAAAAGTCTTTTTCGCTGCCAGGCCAATATGCTAGTCCATCCAGAGACCCTCGGTCACACACCAGCAACCGGTCTGGGTAATGTGCCTTATTGATATTTTCTAGGTTTTTCTGCAGTTGGAAGATGGTTTTCTGAATCATTTTCAGTACTTGCTCATCTTCAGAACGCATAATCCCTCCAGAAAAAAGAACCGTTGCCGCCTCAGGGACAACGGCGATTTTGTTGCCTAACTCCCTGCGGAACAAGTCTAGCGCTGTGGTTTTGCCACCTCCCGGCCCGCCTGTTACGACCACTTTCAACTGCTTTTTCATATTAAACCCTGCCTATCAATGCTTGTTATCAGCCTAGCCAACAACAAGATTTGCCGCAGTTATTCCGTGATAATTCCCATGATAATTCTGAATAACTGAAACCCACATCTGAGTACAAAATCCACGTAAAGTACGACCGCAAAAGCATTGATAACATTTAGAGTCATTGAAAAAGCCGTTTTTTGGGGCATTACCCACCCCTTTTACTCGCTTAAGGGGCTTTTTCAATTTTTTTAAAAAATGCGAATCCTTTTCTCTGCTGCTTCGTCTTTATCTGTAGATAATCATTTTGCTAAGGACGAAGTATGTTCCAAGTATTCACTGACATCGCCTCATGGTTGGTGTATTCAGTGTTGGGTCTATCACCTGAAACCCAACTCGCAGGTGCCCTGCATTTTTTCATAGACGACACTCTCAAGATCTTTGCTCTGTTACTGGTAATGATATACGTCATTGCTTTGTTAAGAGCCTCTCTCGACGTCGAGCGGGTAAGGGATTACCTCGCCGGTAAACACCGGGCGCTTGGTTACTCGTTAGGTTCACTCTTTGGTGCCATTACACCATTTTGCTCCTGCTCTAGTATTCCTGTTTTCCTAGGTTTCACCTCTGCCGGAATCCCTTTGGGGATCACAATGGCATTTCTGATCACTTCGCCACTCATCAATGAAGTCGCAGTGCTCTTGTTAGTTAGCTTACTCGGCTGGAAATTCACCCTTGTTTATATTGCTCTGGGTATGACAGTGGGGATATTAGGCGGAATATTCCTTGATGCTATCAAGGCTGAACGTTGGTTACAGCCTTTTGCTGCAAACGCCCTTAAACAGGGACAATTAAAGCAAGGGACCGAGGCTAGTACTCAAATTGAAGCTTCAACGCTTTCAGACGATTCTGCACGTCTCTCTCTGGCTGACAGACACACTTTCGCCAAAGAGGAAGTGGTCACTATTTTTCGTCGGGTATGGAAGTGGGTGTTCATCGGTGTCGGACTGGGTGCAGCTCTACATG
Source organism: Photobacterium sp. BZF1 (assembly GCF_014349205.1). Lineage (NCBI taxonomy): Bacteria > Pseudomonadati > Pseudomonadota > Gammaproteobacteria > Vibrionales > Vibrionaceae > Photobacterium > Photobacterium sp. BZF1. The sequence goes on along the minus strand of NZ_JACSOF010000200.1, from coordinate 8,327 downwards.
GCTTCGTTCCTGAAGGCTTTATAGAGTCATATCTAGGTGCTGGCCAATGGTGGTCAGTTCCAGCCGCAGTTTTGCTCGGTATCCCGCTCTACTCCAATGCGACAGGCGTTATCCCCGTGATGGAAAGCCTCATCACCAACGGATTGCCCATAGGTACAACCCTGGCTTTTTGCATGAGTACGGTCGCAGCAAGCTTCCCTGAATTCATTCTGCTCAAGCAAGTGATGCAATGGCGGCTGCTTGCAACGCTATTTGCTCTTCTATTGGTTGCATTCACCCTGATCGGCTGGGTGTTCAATGCCACCTTTCCCATTATGTAATTACAATTGAATCAATTAAGGAATCAAACCATGAAAAATGTAAAAGTCCTCGGCTCTGGATGTAAAAACTGCATCGTCACAGCCGAACTCATCAACGATATTTTCCAACAACAAGGCGTTGAGTTCGAACTGGAGAAAGTACAAGACATGGCGCAAATCATGGCATACGGGGTGATGTCGACGCCTGCTGTCGTCATCGATGATGTTGTCGTACACAAAGGCAGCATACCCAAAAAAGAAAATGTGGAAAGCTGGCTAGCAAGCTAAGCCAGCACATCATTACAACAACCTAGAACAAGGAGAGGCGCTTAATAGCGCCTTCCTATCTCACCCAAATCTATGATGCCCAGCGAAAATATAACTGCTCTCAACCAATAAAGGGCCAAGCTTGTCCTACGCTTATTGCTACAAGCGACAATAAGGAGCAAGCCATGAAAATAAGGATGATTTTTCCCAACGCACTATTAACATTAGTGTTATTCTCATTAGCACTATTGCTATCCAGCTTTTCACCTTCCGCAGCAACATCTAAAGATCTGATCAAAACAACATCTAGCTGGAACGGCGAACCGCTGCCTTCTATTCAGCTCCAACAGCCCGAAATCACCATCAAGGAAATTATCGTTGAACCGGGTGAAAAACTGCCGTGGCATCAGCACCCAGTTCTCAATACTGGGATCTTGCTCAGCGGGCAGTTGACCGTTCACACCCAAGATAAGAAAGTCACCCTCAATGCCGGAGAAGTACTGGTTGAAGTGATGAACACCTCCCATTACGGTGAAAATACCGGTGATGAACCCGCCAAGGTCATTGTGTTTTACATTGCAGAGAAAGACAGTAAGGTCACAATCCTGGACCAATAACTTTGCATGGCTGAAGATTGCATCAACAACGTCGCTATGCGATGATCACGAAAACGTTTGCTTGCACTATTTTGTGATTTATTACTACACTGGTTCTAATAAGCAAACGGCTTCGTATAACCCCATTGATATGGTATGGGGGTCTCTACCAGAATCCGTAAAATTCTGATTACGAAGAGTTAAGCGCATGTGTGCTTTTCTCTTTGTATGTCAGTATCCGACGCGACAGAAAAGCACCTTAATACTCCACAATCCATACGCCTACCACAGTAAGGCGGGTTAGAATTATAATAAGGGCTTGATATGAAAGAATTTATCAAAGGATTACCTAAAGTAGAACTGCACCTGCACATTGAGGGCACGCTGGAGCCTGAATTGATGTTTGAGCTTGCACAGCGCAACAAGGTTGCTATCCCATTCACTTCTCCCCAAGCAGTTCGCGATGCTTACCAGTTCCATAATTTGCAATCTTTTTTAGACATCTATTATCAAGGTGCAAAAGTACTCATTACAGAGCAAGATTTTTTTGACCTCACTTGGGCCTACCTACTGCGCTGCCGTGAGGACAACGTCGTTCACACCGAAATTTTCTTCGACCCCCAAACCCATACCGAGCGCGGTATTGCTTTCGAAACCGTCATTAACGGTATCACTAGAGCGCTAGAGCAAGCCCAGACCGAACTAGATATTTCAAGCCAATTGATCATGTGTTTCCTTCGCCATCTCGATGAAGCATCAGCATTCGAAACCTTAGCGCAAGCGATGCCTTTTAAAGATAAGATTATCGCTGTAGGGCTAGACTCTTCTGAGCTGGGTCATCCACCAGAGAAATTTGCCCGGGTATTCCAAGCCGCGAGAGAGGCCGGCTTCCTAACCGTTGCCCATGCCGGTGAAGAAGGCCCAGCCCAAAACATACTCGATGCAATATATCTGCTTGGGATCAGCCGTATCGACCACGGGGTACGGTGTGTAGAAAGCCCCGACTTAGTCAAACAACTGGCTGAAAGCCGGATGCCGTTGACCGTTTGTCCGCTTTCTAATATTAAGCTCAAGGTCTTCGATAAGATGGAACAGCACAATATTGTTGATCTGCTTGAAACAGGCTTGTGTGTCACCATCAACTCTGATGATCCGGCCTACTTCGGTGGTTATATGACCGACAACTTTGTTGCTGTTGTTGAGGCACATCCAATTAGCCCCAAGCAAATCGCTCAGTTCAGTCTGAACGCTATTGAAGCAAGTTTTATTGAAAACTCTCGCAAGGTGACACTGTCACACAGAGTGAATGACTACTTGGCAAATTTTACTGCCTGATAACTATTTCGGACCTATCGCGATTAGCAATGTACCTCTAATAAAACAGCCCGGCTTCAACCGGGCTGATTTCTATTTGGGGCATTACCAATCCTAGTCTGTTTTTTTAGCGTGAAACATTGGCTGACCGGATTTATCCCCTTCTGACCAGAAGTTAATATTGAACTGGGCGTCATCACTCACCTCGATGCGATGCCAATATTGTGGCGGGCTCGTTGCGAACTGCCCAGCATTGATAACCACCTTAAGCTCTGGCTCTGTAGCCTCACTATCAGCAAAGCCATAGTAGGTAACTGTCCCTTCCATGACACATAACTGCCCAAATACGCCCGCAGCAGTATTATGGTGACTAAGTAAAGCAGGTGGAACATTATCTTTGGTAAAGAAAGGCGTTGAACGCTGTACTGTCCAGTGAGCAGGAATACGTAAATGACTCATAGTGATCTCCGGTCTAATTCAAACAGGTTGTATAAATTGTTTAATTTATTCAATGAGGTGGGCAATATGCCACTCGAAATCTAATTGAGGTATTGCATCGACCGTGCCAGATTTTTAAGTGCATAATTTTATTTAAATTATTAATAAACCATTGAAACAAGATGTCATTTTGACAACTTAAGATTACTGTCAAATAAACACTTTAGTGTCATAATGACAGTATATTTGACAGAAAAGCATACCTCGCATGAAGAACACGCCCAAGGAATTAACTCAACTTGCACTGGATCTCACCCAAGGTATTTCCAGCCAAGACCGGTTTGATCGATTACTGTCTGTCATTAAGTCTCTTTTTAGCTGTGACTCATCAGCGCTTCTCGCTTTCCGAGACCAGCATTTTTCTCCACTTGCGATTAACGGTCTTTATGAAGAAGTGCTTGGACGCCAGTTTCATATTGATGAACACCCCCGCTTGGAAGCTATAGCCAGAGCCGGTGATATAGTCCGCTTTCCTCATGACAGCGATCTACCTGATCCTTATGATGGGCTAATTCCCAGCCATCAAGGGAACCTTCATGTTCATGCGTGTATTGGCCTCCCCCTTATCGCCAATGAGTCTCTCATCGGTGCATTAACCATCGATGGCTTTGACCCTCACCAATTTGACCAATTTAGCGATGATGAGCTTAGGGTGATCAGTGCCCTTGCTGCGGCAAGCTTGCACACTGCTCTCTTGATGGAGAGACTGGAAAGCCAAGCGGTGAACATACCGCAGCCCCAAGGTACAACTAACTTACAAACAGGAAAGTTACCTCAGGCAGGTCAAGTGGAAATGATCGGTAAGTCCAAAGCCATGGAAGAACTCAGAAACCACATACAGGCAGTGGCAGCGACAGAGTTAACGGTATTGATTACTGGAGAAACAGGTGTAGGTAAAGAACTCATCGCCACTTCCATCCACCAAGCTTCACACCGAAGCCAACAACCGCTGGTTTACCTCAACTGTGCAGCCTTGCCTGAATCGGTTGCTGAAAGCGAGTTGTTCGGTCATGTGAAAGGGGCATTTACAGGTGCCATCAGTGATCGCAAGGGTAAGTTTGAAATGGCTGATGGCGGCACCCTATTTCTTGATGAAGTGGGTGAACTTCCCCTCTCTTTGCAGGCGAAGCTTTTGCGAGTCTTACAATATGGTGATCTGCAAAGAGTCGGTGACGATAGTTTACTGAAAGTGAATACTCGGATAGTGGCAGCGACAAACCGTTTACTTCATGAGGAAGTGAAAACCGGTAAATTCAGGGCCGATCTTTACCACCGCTTAAGCGTTTTCCCCATCATGGCTCCTCCCCTAAGGGAAAGAGGTAATGATATTCTGCTACTTGCTGGCTTCTTCATGGAGCGGTGTAAAGGCAAGCTTGGCATTCAATCGATGCGCTTAAGCCAAGAGGCAGTAACACAACTTAGTCTTTATTCTTGGCCGGGCAACGTCCGGGAACTTGAGCATGCCATCAACCGAGCCTCTGTGGTTGCACGGGCAGAATCAAATGGCTTGGACTTTGTCGAACTCCAGCCGCAGCATTTTGATTTCCATGCCGAATCTCATGGAGACTCTACACTCTCAACGGTAGGAACTGATACCCCCCACCATAGAAAAAGCCCAATATCGGTGGATACCAATATTGGGCTCAAAGACGCTACCAACCGTTTCCAGTACCAGTTTATCGATGAGAGTTATCAACGTAACAATCAAAATTGGGCAGCAACAGCCAGAGCGCTTGAACTAGATGCCGGAAACCTTCACCGCCTAGCCAAGCGCCTTGGATTAAAGTAACGCTAAACGATAAAGGTAGAGACCTTATCGTTCAAGTTTGCCGCTTGCAGGCTAAGGCTTTCAGCTTGCTGGCGGGCTTGATGGGCATCTTCAGTTAATTGATCACTCACATCCTTAATCGTGGTGGTATTTTGGGTGATCTCATCCGTAACATGGGTCTGCTCTTCAGCAGCGGTAGCAATTTGTGTCGCCATGTCACTGATCATCGCAACCGATGTATTGATCTGCTCCAGTGCGACATTGGCTTCATCTGCATCTTCAACGGTACACTGGGCTAGCTTGGAACTGGTATCCATTAAGTCTACCGCCTTGGTAGTGATTTGCTGCAAGGTCGCGATCATACTCTGGATCTCTTCTGTCGAAGTATGAGTTCGCTGCGAAAGGACTCGTACTTCATCAGCAACCACCGCAAAGCCTCTACCTTGCTCACCCGCACGCGCTGCCTCTATCGCCGCATTCAGGGCCAACAAGTTTGTCTGCTCGGCAATGCCCTGAATCGTAGACAAGATACTATTGATACCCTGAGCATGCTCATTGAGCTGGCTAATCACGGTGGAAGCTTCATTGACCTCATTGGCCAGATTCGAAATCGAATGGCGGCTTTGGATAACCAGTTCACGGCCACTGTTAGTATGAGAGGTGGAATCCTGTGCGGCGCGAGCGGTTTGTTCAGCATGTGAAGCAATTTCCTGAGTAGCGGATGCCATTTCAGTCACTGCTGTTGCTACCATGGTAATTTCATCTTGCTGACGCTGAAGTTCTCTCGCTTGCTTGTCTGCTCGGGACTCACTTTGCGTTGCGCTCTGCCCTAACTCTTCACCCTGATGGCGAACATGACGGATCAATGTTTGAAGGCTTGCCACGAACTGATTAAAGTTTCGGGCTAAATCACCGACTTCATCTTGGGTATCAATGTTGATTCGCTGGGTAAGATCACCTCCGCCTTGAGCAATCACACCCAACGCAGAAGAAACTTGCTGTAACGGCTTGAACAAGTACATACATAGTAAGTTGAACAAAAAGGCGCATACCACGACCACCAGCAACGTCAAAAACATCTGCTCATATAAAGTGCTATAGAGTGGGTCCAGCACCGAGTTGGCATCAATCACAATAACCGTTTGCAGTGGTTTCCCAGCAATTGGGGCAACATACAGGTAACTGTCAGTGCCATTGATAACGACACGCTCTACATGGCGATCGCTGGCCAAACGAGCAAGTAACTGGTTCGTTAAATCACTATCTTTGAAATTAGTCGGCTTATTGAGTAATGACGTATCAGCGTGAGCAAAGATATTACCTTGATCATTAGCTATGAACATGTAGCCCAAACCTGGCAGCACCACATTATCAAGCTGGCTGATGATATTCTTGATCTCTACATCTGCTCCGAGTACAGCCTGATCACCCATCACATTCACAGCTTTGCCCATGGATACCACACTGGCGCCCGTCGCCGCCGCCACTGTTGGATTTTCGACCGTCACCTTACCATTCTGGCCCAGCGCATGCCGGTACCAATCCCATTGGCGTGGATCGTTGTTACCCTGTGGCAGCGACACTTGGTTGGCATTCACCTGGGAACCATCCGTAAAGGCCAAGAAAACATTGTCAAAGCCCGCTGAATGTTTTACCTGACGAAGGTGGGCTGGGATATCTTGCGCATTGATGTCTTGTGGAAAAGCTGACAATGCCATGGCTTTTGAGTCCATCCAGTCAACGACATATTCGTTGTAAGCAGCGGCAACACCACGAAGTCTGGCATTTAAATCTTCATCCAACCGGCTTAGGGATGAAAAGAAAGAGAGGACTGTGACTAATGCGCCACCGAGGATAATAGCGATACTTGCCGAGACAGCCAGTTTTTGCCGTAAAGATAAACTAAACATCCGTTTCCTTTTGTTGTTAGCATGTTCAATCAATTTAATTCACGGCTCGAATTATTACATTTTTATCTCAGTGAGAGTATCACTTCATTGTTTTTTCAAACTAAAAGCTGCATGAGATCATTTATTCAGCGTCCACCCCAGAAGTATTCACTGAGGAAATATTTTACCCGTCAACAATAAAAAAGGCCCCGAATGGGGCCCTTGCTTTAATGAGTTATTTATCAATCTCTGGCAAAGCCATTATTATAATGTCTTACATCAGGAACGATATTATGTTTATTTAACAACCGGTACATGGTCGCTCGGGAAACGCCGAGATCTTTAGCTGCTGAGGCCACTTGTCCACGATGGGTTTCAAGAACCGCAACCAAAACATCTTTTTCAGCTTCATCTTTAATATTGCGCAAGCTTTGTTTCAAGTTTGATTTGCTCGGCAAATCAAAGTGCTCCGCTTTCACTTCATTACCTTCAGCAAGTAAGGCAGCACGCTTAACTTGGTTAATCAACTCGCGGACATTACCAGGCCAGCTATAGCGCAACAGCAACTGCTTAGAATCCTCAGAGAACGAAGAAGCCATCGTGCTGTATTCGCGAGCAAACTTGGTCAAAAAGGTTTCTGCTAGCAAGAAGATGTCTGAACCACGCTCTCGCAATGTTGGTACTTTAATGTGGAACACATTCAAACGGTAAAATAACTCTTTGCTGAATGTGCCACTTGCTACTGCTGCATCTAAATCAGCACTGGTAGAGGCGATGATACGTACATCCCCAGATGCTTCTCCTTCCAAAGTGTCACTGCTTGGCGATTGGAGGTAAGTCAGCAGCTCTTCTTGCATCTCTTTGCAAAGCTCATCAACGTTATCCAACATCAGAGTACCGTTAAATGGTGTTCCGTCTTCTTGGCGATAACTACCATCTAGCAAGGCCATATTTTCGTCTTCACGGTTTAAAGAAGCACAGTTAACGGAAATGAATGGCGTATTCTTACGTTTAGATAGGTTATGGATAGATTTAGCAATCAGCTCTTTACCTGTACCGTTTTCCCCTGTAAGGAAAACATTAACTTCAGTCATGGCAACCCGGCGTACCATGTCTCTAAGCTGTTTGATGGATTTTGATTCACCGTACAGGCCCATATCGTGTTGCGTTGTGATTTCAACCCAAGAACTTGATTCAATCTCAAGCATGCCGAGCTGGTGGCCGATTGTGCTCAGGAGGTGGCTGCTTGGAATCGGAACAGTGAAATAATCGACGCAGAAGTTGTTGATGAATTGACAGATTGCATCAGTTTTAAGCTGCTCTTTCTTAATGATTGCAATCCACTTAACTTGCTTGGTTTTGTTTGCCCTCAATGAAATGCTGTTTAAGCTAAAATCATTATTGCTTAAATCAACAACACAGATACACGGACTGTATTCTTCCAGAATTGAATCAACCGTACGTAAATCATAACAACAGTGGGTTTTCCATCCAGATTGTTCTAAAAGCGCAATCCAAGGTTCGTAGTTACATCCCAGTGCTACTAAACGACCATCTATTGATTTATTTTGACTTTGAGTCACCATCGAAGTCACCTTCTATCAACTTATATTTATTGTGTTTGTATTGAAAATATAGGTGACATTTTTATGTTGTGATACGTTTCAAATCTAAGAAGATTCAGTAAATGAATTAC
>NZ_JACSOF010000199.1:0-10103 GCF_014349205.1 Photobacterium sp. BZF1 | reverse complement strand
GTTTAATGCAATAAACATTTCTTTGTGTGTTTTTGTCGTCTCTGGTTACAAAATATACGTACGAAAACGTTTTCGTTGCTTTAAACTTGATCTGAACCAGTGAATTTTCAATTTTTTTCAAAATTATCGAAACAAAAGTTGAGTTATTCAAAAAAAATTGAATAATGTAATCAAAAGCTATAAATCAGAAGAAAATGCTGCTCCACACTTTTTCTTCTGGATAGGTCAACAGACCGGATAGACGTGTAACGGAACTTATTGTTCTTGAGCCCAATTTAATCTGATGAGATAACCCATGAGCAACTCTCTAGTACTTGTAATCAACTCTGGCAGTTCTTCACTTAAGTTTGCCCTTATCGACACTGTAAGCGGTGAAGCGACCCTGAGCGGCCTTGGCGAATGTTTTGGCCTGCCTGAAGCAGTAGTCAGCTGGAAAATCGATGGTGAGAAGCACGAGCACATGCTTGATGCTGAAGGCAACCACCACCAGCAAGCCGTTGATCGCATTGTTGCCCTGCTTGAAGAGCTAGGCATGAAGCAAGACATCGTTGCTATCGGTCACCGTGTTGTACACGGCGGTGAGAAATTCACTAAGACGGTTAAGATTGACGAGGCTGTACTGGAAGAGATCGACAACCTGAGCGATCTGGCTCCTCTTCACAACCCTGCTCACGTAATCGGTATGCGCGCTGCAATGAAGGCGTTCCCAAGCCTGTCTCAATACGCGGTATTCGATACAGCTTTCCACCAGACTATGCCAGCTAAAGCGTACACTGGTGCTATCTCTCAGAAGCTATACAACGACTACGGTATCCGCCGTTACGGTTTCCACGGCACTAGCCACTACTACGTGAGCCGTGAAGCCGCGAAGGTGGTTAACAAGCCAGTTGAAGAGAGCAACTTCATTTCTGTTCACCTAGGCAACGGCGCATCAGTATGTGCGATTAAGAACGGTAAGTCTGTTGACACCAGCATGGGCTTCACTCCACTTGCAGGTCTAATGATGGGTACTCGCTGTGGTGACCTTGACCCAAGTATCATTGAGTTCCTGCTGAAGAAAGGTTGGTCTCAGGAAGAAGTTTTCGACGAGCTTAACAAGAAGTCTGGTCTTCTAGGTGTATCTGGCCTAACTAGCGACTGTCGCGGCATCATCGAAGCGATGGAAAACGGTCACGAAGGCGCAACACTGGCATTTGAACTGTTCTGCTACCGTGTTGCTAAGTACATCGGTTCTTACATGGTTGCACTAGATGAGCTAGACGCGATCATCTTCACTGCGGGTATCGGTGAGAACTCTCAGCCAATCCGTAGCAAGATCCTTGAGAACTTGAAGATTTTCGGTTACCGCGAAGACGAAGAAGGTAACGCTGCAGCTCGCTTTGGCAACGCGGGTATTATCACCAAGCCAAACACGCCAGTTGCAATGGTTATCCCAACAAACGAAGAGTGGGTAATCGCCAAAGAGTCAATGGAACTGCTACACGCTTAATTGCCAGTTCAATAAAGACACTATAGAAACCGCCAGCAGAGATGCTGGCGGTTTTTTTATAGCTAGAACTCATCACCATCCGGGAAGCTTATATCGATATCGGCGAAACAGATGAGGGCCGACGCTTTTTTACGATAGCCGCCCTGATATGGTCGTAAATAAAGTTGAACACGAAGGCATAGAGAGTAATAAATACCGTCACGCCAATATCCATGATCAGCGCTTGGTAAAGGCTCACCCCCAAGATCAAAGCCATGACAGGGATGGTCAGCACAAGCAGGCCAAGTTCGAACAAAATGACATGGAACACCCGCATCGCTACAGTGCGTTGGGTTTTGTCCCCTGGAAAAAACTTGTCGAATATCCAGTTGAAGACAAAGTTCCAGGCCATGGCAATGGTCGCAATGATTATCATGGCTCCTGATAGTGCCCCTACTTCGTGGTCAGTAAAGGTCATCAGCAATACAATCGACAACGATACCGCCAACACTTCGAACAACACGGCGTGGAACACCCGCTCAATAGCACCCATTTATCTATCTCCTCTTGTTTCATGGGCTACAAAAGAGCGGGCATTTTGGCAGCTTGAAACCTAACAGCAAGATAGTGCTCATCACACATCGTGATAGCTTGTCTGCGCTATTGCTCTAAGCTTTCGTTTGGGGTTTACAGAGTAGCTCTGTAAATGCCTGAACCGCCGAAGACAGACTGCCGGGCTTGGCCTTGGTAATTAGGTAGAACTGGCTCTCTAGTTTCCATTTATCTGGCTGTAGGGCGATTAGGTGCCGGCAGGCGTGGTTTTGTTCAATTAGGTGCGTTGGTAGGAAACTGAGGTGGCTGCCAGCTAGCGTGAGCATCAAGCCTGATTCGACATGCCAACCGCTATAGAGTTTGGCTCCGGGGTGTTGTTCTATTTCAAGCAGGCGTTTCATGGACTCGGCTGCGTAGCCCCCCATATTGATCCGGCAGCCTGAAAGCGCATAGTCATTGGCGATAATAGCCTCTGCCAAATCTTGCCGGGCATATAAGTGGCTTTGCTCGACAAACAGCGGGGTAGCAAAGTCAAAGGCTGCGAGTTGGTGTTCACCCAGTACGCAGATCATCATGTCCAGCTGGCCGCTTGAGAGCTTTTCGTTGAGCTGGGTAAAGTCGCCGACATCCAAGGTCACCTCGACATCGTCACTGAGTTGGTAGAACTGCTCAATAGCCCCGAGCAACGGGTTGTGGGTTAGGGTCGCAGTATTATCCAAGCAGCCAACTCGCACATGGCCCGATAACCTTGACTGTACCCCTTTGAGTTTGAAGGCATATTCAGTCAGCATTGCGCTGATTTCATTTGCATAATTATACACTGACCTTCCTTCGTCAGTCAGCTCGAAGCCGCTCCTTCCCCGCTTGCACAGGCTGACCCCCAAGCTTTTTTCCAATGTGATAAGCTGGTTGCTCAGCACGGGTTGGCTCAGTCCTGTGCTATGGGTAGCGTTGCTGATCCCGCCCTGCTCAACGATTTCGCGGAATAACTCAAGGCGGCGTAGGTCTCTTTTATCCAGTGTTGGGGCTTGGATGGCCATGGCAATTTTCCATAGGTTTTTTCGAATGTTTGGATTCAATAATATGTATTTATTCGAATGTAACAAGCTGCTAACTTTTTTTTATGTGATATTTAGGGATAAAAATGCAGGGTGGCTGAATGACCGAGAAAGGAAAGGCTTCAAAAATAAACGACTTCGAACTGGAGCCGGTACCGCAACAGGCAAAGCGAAGCTGGGTAGTGATCAGCTTGATTTGGCTAGCGATTGGGATTGATATCTCGGGGTTGTTCCTCGGGGCTTTCCTCAGCAGCGGCCTGCCGATTGATCAGGCCCTGACCGCCACATTTGCCGGTTCGGCGCTGTTGGCGGTACTCGCTATGCTGTGTGCCAACATCGGTTTTCAGGCGGGGGTATCTACCCCTCTAGTCAGCAGCGCAGTGTTTGGCCGCTTAGGTGGAAAAACCATGGGTGCCATCACCGGGATCTCCCTGGTGGGGTGGTTTGCCTTCCAGGCTGATTTCTTTGCCTTGATTATGGTAGATGCCCTCGCGAAATATGATGTTGTGGTTTCCCACGGGACTGCCCTGGTGGGTGGCGGCCTGTTGATGATGGTGACTGCCATTTATGGTGTACGGGCTCTGGGTAAGCTCAGTACCTATTCTGTCCCTCTGATGGTGACGTTGATTACGATTGGTTTGTATATGGCCTCTGGTGCCACGTCGTCCTCAACCAAAATCATTGAGTCACCATTGTCGATGGGTGAAGCGATTTCTTTTGTGATGTCTATCTGGATCCTTGCGGCGGTCGCTGCACCGGATATTGCCCGTTATGCCAAGACCCGCAAAGACGCCATTCTCGGCGCTGGGTTCGGTTTCTTGTTTGGTAACAGTGCCATCATTGTCGTTGCGCTGCTGCTAACCCAGATGACCGGTACCGATAACCTTGTTGATGTTTTCTTCTCGCTAGGTCTAGGACTGGCAGCGATTATCGTATTGGTGTTTGCCCAGTGGACGACTAACAGTAGCAACCTTTGCTCCGGCGCACTGGGTATGTCGGTAACGCTGCCGTCAGTACCGCGTCCGCTGCTTGTGGTGCTGATGACCATTGTCGGCCTGGCGATTGCCCAGTTTGGCATGGTGGATATGTTCACGGCATTCCTGACCCTGCTGGGTGTGACTATCGCCCCGTCAGCCGGTGTCTATCTGGCGCAATACTACCTGATTGACAAAGAAGCCCTGACTTTCGAGAGGATCTCCAATGCCCCTGACTGGATGTTCAAGGGCCTGGCTGCGTGGGCCTTCGGTAGTGTGATCAGTGCCTGTACGGCAGGTGAGTTTTTCGGATTGTTCACGCTAACCAGTATTTCGGCCATTGACGGCATCCTTGCCTCGCTGGTGGCTTACATGGCGCTCGTAAAGTTGTCAGTCGTTGAAAAGGAGACAGCGCGTGATTATCAATGAACAAATGATCGATGATATTGCCCTTGGCGCAACAGTGTTGGGCACGGGGGGCGGGGGTGACCCATACAGTGGTGCCCTGATGGCCAAAGTCGCCATTGCCAATGCCACCAAACCGGTTGAGATCATTGCTCTCGATGATGTTGAAGACGGCTGGATGACAGTGCCTTCATCGATGATTGGCGCGCCGACGGTAGCGATTGAGAAAATTAACTCAAAGGATCAGATGTTGGTGGCGTTCGAGGCCATGGAACAAGCTGTGGGGTGCGACATTGAAGCGACCTATCCGATCGAGGTCGGTGGTTTTAATTCTCTTATCCCTATTTTGGTTGCGGCGCAGAAAGGTATTCCGGTGATTGACTGTGATGCCATGGGAAGGGCATTCCCTGAATCGCAGATGGTGACGTTTTATCTCGATGGGTTGCCATCGGCTCCCAATACTCTGGCTGATGAGAAAGGCAATGTCGTGACCTTGCACCCGCTTGATGGGGTATGGTCAGAGCGATTTGCCCGTCCGATCACCGAGCAAATGGGCGGTTCGGCAGCGATGTGCGATTACCCGATGCGCGGAGAATCGCTCAAACGCAGCGCCCTGCCGGCAACCCTGACCAAAGCGATGAAGATAGGTCAGGCAATCCGTAAAGCGAACGATGAAGGCAATAGTGGCGTGGCGGCAGTGCTGGATATCGTCGGGGGCCACAAAATTATCAGCGGTAAAATTGTTGATATTGAAAGGAACACCAGCGGCGGCTTTGTCAAAGGCGGAGTAACGATTGAACGGCTCAAACATGCCGGCCCAGAGTCAACAGTGAATAGTGTGTACGTCCACTTCCAGAACGAGCTGCTGCTTGCCCATGAAGGGGCAAAAGCCGGTGATTTAGCCGAGGATAACCTATTGGCAGTGACGCCGGATCTGATCTCGATTTTGGATCACGAAACCGGCCACCCTATTACTACCGAGCAGCTGCGCTACGGCCAGCGGGTGGATCTTATTGCCTACCCTTGTGATGAAAAGTGGCGGACCGACAAAGGTATCGAAGTGGCGGGGCCGGCTTATTTCGGTTACCCAGCCCAGTATTGTCCGGTGGAATTATTGAAGCCGTTAACCCCAACGGCCCAAGCGAAATAGGAGTACGTGATATGGAAGAGAAACAGTTTCGCTTAGGCCAATTTCGTCTAGGGATTGATGTGGGCGGTACCAACACCGACGGGGTGTTGTTGGATGCCGCGCTCAACTGTGTTGCCAAGGTCAAAGTGGCGACCACTGCCGATATTGCCTCGGGGATTGAGGGGGCTATCTCTGCATTGTTGCAGCAGGCAAATATCACCGGCGATCAGGTTCAGCATGCCATGCTGGGTACGACCCAGTGCACCAATGCGATTGTCGAGCGCAAGGGGTTGGACAGGGTGGGGATGATCCGCCTTTCACTGCCAAGTGGCAGCAGTGTGCCACCGCTTTGTGGTTGGAGCCGAGAGTGGCAGGATTTGCTGGGAGGTCATTTTTACGAGGCGCATGGTGGTTATGAATACGACGGCCAGCTTATTGCCGAGATCCAACAAGCCGAAATCCGCCAGTTATGCCAGCAAATGCGCGGCAAGGTTGATTCGGTAGCGATTTGTGGGGTGTTCTCGCCGGTAAACAACCAGCAGGAGCTGCAGGTTGCGCAATGGCTGCGTGAAGAGTTGCCGGGCGTTGGGCTTTCCCTATCGCATAAAATCGGTAGCCTTGGCATGCTCGAGCGTGAGAATGCCACCATCCTCAATGCTGCCTTGCAGGGCACAGCCAAACGCTTTGTCGAAGGTTTCTGCCATGCACTCGAGACGCACCGCATCAATGTGACACCATATTTCGGCCAAAATGACGGCACCCTGATGTCGCAGGAGTTTGCCCTCAAATATCCGATATTGACTGTTGCATGCGGGCCGACCAACTCAATCCGTGGTGCCAGTCACCTGACTAAATTGGCCGACGCAATTGTGGTCGATGTCGGCGGCACTACGTCAGATATTGGCGCGCTGACCTACGGCTACCCGCGTGAGTCGAGTGCTGCGGTGGAGCTTGGCGAGGTCCGCACTAACTTCCGAATGCCGGATATTCTGGCTATCGGCATTGGCGGCGGTACGGTGGTCAAAGGGGTTGAAGGCGGAGTTGATGGCAGCATTCAAGCTAGTGATGCCCGTTCGCTGGAGCTAGGCCCGGAAAGTGTCGGCCACCAGTTGACCCAGAAGGCACGCAGCTTTGGTGGCGATACCCTGACTTTGACCGATATTGCGCTTGAAATGGGTGCCATGGCATGGACAGGCGAACCGCAGGCACAGCCCCTTGGCATTGACATGATCACTGCCGATCTGGTTTACCAACAAATGGTAGAGCGGGTAGAGGAGGGTATCGATAAGATGAAAACCTCGGCCGCCAAAGTACCGGTGATACTGGTAGGCGGCGGCAGTGCCTTGCTACCCGATACCTTTAGTGGAGTGAGTGAAGTTGTCCGTCCCGAACATTTCGAAGTCGCCAATGCTATCGGGGTAGCGCTTGGTGAGATTTCCGGTCAGCTGGATAAAATCGTTGAGGTCGCCCCTGATCAACGCCAGGCAATACTGAAGGCTCTGGAACAAGAAGCAGAGCAGATGGCAGTCGAGGCCGGCGCTTGCCCTGATAGCGTACAGGTGATCGAGCGCCATGAAATTCCTCTCAGTTACCTGCAGGGCAACCGGGTCCATGTGAAGATCAAAGCGGCGGGAAAAATCGCCTAGCCATTATCGATCCAGCTTAATCGAAAACCTATTGCAGCAAGCAATAGCCCACAGTAAGAAACGAAGGAGCCCAGGGCGAGGTATCGCCCCGGGCTTTGTGTTTCCTACCGTTGGAGTATCAAGAGTCCCCGTTATTGGTCAAGCAACCTCAGCGCCTTATCCAGCAACTGTTTGGCTTGTTGGATATGCTCTTTGCCTTTTTGTTGCGCAGTCGTGCTTTCTCGCTCGATGAGAGTGACATCGATATGTGTTATGTCTACTTGATCTGCAGAGGCAGTAAGTAGTTTGTTGACTGCCGTTTGGCCGAGTAATTTGAAATCCTGCTTGATGGTGGTCAGTGGCGGGGTGAAAAATGCACTGTCCTCGGTGCCGTCAAAGCCAATCACCGATACGCTGCCTGGCATGTCGATACCCATCTCATTGAGGGCGCGCAGTGCCCCAAGGGCCATCTGGTCATTGGCGACCAGCACACAGTCGAAGTGGCGGTTTTGCACAATTGCCTGGCGCATGGTTTGGTAGCCGCTCGAGGCAGACCAGTCCCCTTCGAATTGGGCGACAATACCTAGCTGGTGGCTGGCAAATACATCCTGCCAAATTTGGGTCCTTTGCTGGGAAGCATAGGAGGCATTGGGGCCGGTCAGTAAAACAGGCTGGGTCCGTCCATACTCGAGAAGCAGTTCGGCGCCTTGCCTTGCACCGTTGCTGTTGGCACTGCACACCGCATTTACCTGGGTGCCGTCCGGCACATCAATAAATAGCAGTTTTACCTTGGTATATTTTTGCACCAGTTCGCCAGCAAGCTCACTGGATACCGGTGCGTTGATAATTATCGATTCGACCTGTTGGGCGATCAGTTCCCTGACAGCACTTTCAATGTCTTGATCATCAAGCTTGTCCACTGCCGAGATGGCCAGGGTATAGCCAGCGTCATGGGCCTGCAGGCGAACCCCATTGGCTATCATCGCCGCACCATGAAATGCCATATCCAGAGTGATTAAGCCAATGATTTTATTCTGGACTTTTAGTGCCTGCGCCGCTTTGTTTGGGATATAACCGAGCTCTTCAATCGCCGCCAGCACCCTCTCCCTGGTTTTGCTCGAGACATTTTCCGCTCCGTTGGTTACCCGCGATACCGTTTGGGTAGAGACACCGGCCAAACGGGCGACATCTTTGAAAGTTGCAGTCATTGCTTGCCATCCATTTTGAACATCTAAGCATTCTATCATGAACAAGGGTAAAGGCATTTTTGATGCTTTGTGTTTTCGAAAACATTTAGTGATGTGTCTCACGTAACTCAAGCTTCAAAAGGATCTTTGATCACATTTTCATCGGTTTTGGCTTTTTAAGTGGGGTGTTGGTGATCTAGTTTGTTTTCAAATGTTATCGAAAACAATTTTTGAGAGACTATGACAAAGCTACTTCACTTGCAGAGCCAGAACCTGAGTTTGGTGTTTAAGTTGGGGCGTATTCCGGAAATTATCCACTGGGGTAACAAGGTATCCGCCATTGATGAAGATCTGTTTTTGGCCACTGAACGCCCAGTGAGCCAAGCGCGGCTTGATGTGGATGTGCCGCTCAGTGTCTGTCCGGAGCTTGGCGCGGGGCACTTCAATGCACCTGGCTTGGAAGGTAACCGCCAAGGTTATGATTTTGCACCAGTATTTACGATGGAAAACTACCTTCACCAAGGCCAGAGCGTGGTGTTCGAACTGGTTGATGACGTGGCATTGCTACAATTGGATGTGGAGTTTGAACTGGATGCCAGCAGTGATGTATTGCGCCAGAAGCTCACCATCAAAAACCTCGGCGATGAAGCCTACTCGCTGGACAAATTGGCATGCACCCTGCCGGTCCCTTATCACGCCAATGAGTTGATGACTTTCCATGGTCGATGGTGCCAGGAGTTCCAGACCCATCGCGTTGCGTTCGAACATGGTGGTTTTGTCCAGGAAAACCGCCGCGGTCGTACCTCGCATGAGAACTTCCCGGGCTTGTTTGCCGGTGCCAAAGGGTTCACCGAGCAATCCGGCCAGGTGTGGGGTTTCCATTTTGCCTGGAGTGGTAACCATCGTATGCGGGCAGACGTTCGCAGTGATGGTCGCCGCTTCGTCCAAGCGAGTGAGTTGCTGTTCTCCGGTGAGGTGGCGTTGGCTCCACATCAAAGCTACTCCACCCCAGAGCTCTTTGCGACATACAGCAATGCCGGTTTGAATGGGATCTCCGAGCGTTTCCACCGTTATGTTCGCGAAAACATTCTGGCGTTCACCCCAGATCAGCCCCGCCCGGTACACCTCAATACCTGGGAAGGGATCTACTTCGACCACGATCCTGATTACATCATGAATATGGCCAGTGAAGCGGCCCGGATGGGCGTCGAGCGCTTCATTATCGACGATGGCTGGTTTGTCGGTCGTGATGGCGAAAAGGCGGCATTGGGTGATTGGTACCTCGATGAAACCAAGTACCCGAATGGTTTGGAGCCGGTGATCCAGCATGTGATTGATAACGGCATGGAGTTCGGCCTGTGGGTTGAACCTGAAATGGTCAGTATGGACTCGCACCTCTACCGCACCCATCCTGACTGGGTGTTGGGCATCGAGGGTTACCAGCAGCCGTCTGGCCGTTGGCAGTATGTACTCGACCTGCAAAACCAGGACTGCTTCGATTACCTGTTCAGCCGTTTGGATGATTTGCTGAGCCGCTACCAGATCAGCTACCTCAAGTGGGACATGAACCGCGAGTTGGTCCAGCCAGCGCATAATGGTAAACCGGCAGTGAAAGGGCAAACTCTGGCTTTCTACGCTCTGCTTGATGCATTAAGAGCCAAGCACCCAGAAGTCGAGATTGAATCCTGCTCGAGCGGCGGTGGTC
>NZ_JACSOF010000198.1:0-10126 GCF_014349205.1 Photobacterium sp. BZF1 | reverse complement strand
GATCAAAGTTTCATAGCCCATTTATTTAAAGCAGTGACTAAGCCAGTTTGGAAGTAATGACTAAATGCCAGGGCTCATTGAATTAATCGGGCAGGTTTTATGTAGCCTTCGATGGCTGGTAAAGGCATTAACCCAGTGTCGCGACTAGAGGTAACCCAATCTTCATTGCTGCTGCACCAAAACGACGATCCCGTTATCTACGAGGTAATAAGCGTTAACCAAAAAAAGTAGTGTATGGCCAACTTACTAGGTATGTTCACTAGGATAAAGCCGAAATTCAAATCTATCTTCCCTACTTGCACTTATGGGCGAACTCAACAATTTCAAACCCTGCTAACTCATCCAATTGGAACTGATGAGCAAGCTTAACTTCGCTAACATTATCGAATGCCAATAATGTTGGGGCGACCTTGTTGCAAGTAAACTGGGATTGGCTTGCTATAATTTTATTGGTTTCGCCGTCGTAAACCTCAACATATTTCGTTTCGTATTTGTATACTATGGTTATCTTATTACCGAAATGGTTGACCAGCACATTGGATAGGGTTATCTCATCCGATAATACAGTGCCCTGAGCCTGAATCATGGACTTGTTTAGCATTCTGGTTAGATCTAGTGTCCAGTTCTCGGCCTTAACTGGCTGAGCCACCATAACGATTTGTAGCAGTGCAGCTATGACTAATCTTTTCATTGCTTACCCCACTTAGCGAATAGCTTGTTCTTTCCATAGTAAAGGCCGACCGTGACAAGGAATGTACATCCGAGAAGTGCCGAATTAGTTAAGTATCCATCCCACCCTTGATTCAGGTAGTTAAATATATTGTCCTTTGTCGCGATCAAGCACGCGGCTCCGAATAGGAATAAAATTGAATTAATAGCTATGTTAAGTAGTGTTTTCATTGTCTTGTTTCCTTGCTCTAATCTTAATTTAAATTGGGCACCGCAACGAGCCCCCCATTTGTTGGCGGAATCAATAACCACTCTGGACTGAGTTCCTCACTTGACCATCTAGAGGATTTAAATGACCCATTCAGGATATCGATTTCGTTCTGTTTCCATATTTTGTCTTGCTCAGCCTCTACAGCACTAAAGAGCACCTGCCATTTTGTTAAATATTGCCGTAAAACCCTTAGTTGAGTAAGAAACGCTAGTCCCGCCGTTATCAGTAATTACTACCATATTCTTAGTAATAAATTCTTTACCTAGGTACTGAAGCCCTTTAACCGACTTCGGGTAAAATGCGATCACACCAGGCCCAGCGCATTTTTCGGTGAAGAATACGTCTTTACCATTAACTGACCAGATACCAATGTTTTTACTCTTTGTTGCCTCGGTACACTCTTCTACACCTGAAGCCGAGAGAATGAGATTCAGGCTATCCCCCGTTTTAGAAGGCAGAAGGTATACAGCAATACTATTCCCTTCGGCCTCAATGAACCCTGTTCCACGACTTGTGGTTTTCCAATGGTCAGTCGCAGCGTTAACCGAAGTAGAAGCAAGTAGAGATGTAGCGATTAGTAGTTTGTTCATTTGTTTACCCCTTACTTGTTCAATTGGTCGATTAGAAGGTTATGTGCCTTGACAGTCTTAGCGTTAACTTGCCCTACGATAACCAGGATGATTGCTACGATTTCGGCAAGGCCAGCAGCAGTGAAGCAGTTATAGACGACCTCCCAGTTGACACTGTAGCTACCAATTTCGCTAATCCCTATGAATGCGAAGAATAAGCCAGCGATTAGTAGCGCATAACCAAACAGGTGAACTTTTACATCAGCCAGCTTGCCGTTAGTGCTTTGATAGCCATGAGCCATTGTTGGCTCTGCTGCATCTTTACCACGAAGGTAGGCGTCAACCGCATGGCCTTCACTCATAGCCGCCACATATTTATCCTGCGACCAGCCTTTCTCTACCCAGTAAAGTACTGTGTCTGCGTTATCACCGTCGATAGCTCTGGTCTCAGGCCCCTTAGTAATGATGAGAAAGTTGTTCATTTCGTTTTCCTATTAAGAGATAAGTTGAGCTTCAATTGACGCAAGTTCTGTCGTTGGCACTTTGAGAAGCTTTTTAGTCTTACGGATACGAACACCCGTGAAGTGAGAAGCGACGATCCATCCTAGTATCCAAGCACCGCCAGTAATTACACTAAGAACAACTAAACAAGGTGCGCCGTCTTCTCACAAGATAATGTTAACTTCGCCATTTCGATGGCGGAATAATACATACTTAGTACGCTTAAAGGAAAGAACAAAAAAGCATATTAATACTATTGCTGAACGCTAGATGGAATATAATTAAAAAGGACTGCACCTCGATAATAAAACAATAAAACTGTTTAATTACAGTGTTTTATATTGATTTTAATTCTATTGAAATAATATTGAAGCGAAAAATCAGCATACAAGGTATCTAAGTCTTCAAGATACTTTTTCTAATTAAGCAGGAGCTTGTTAGTGCAAAAATCTAGCTCGTTTCTATCCAGCTTCGAGCTAGCTACCCGGCAAGCTCAGTGTGAAGGACTTAACATCTATCAGTCAGTTTTATGTTTGTAGTACAGCTAAAGGCTGCAAAGTCAGCCGTGCTAGAAGTTGTGATAAGTGTACTCGCCATCAATCGATACCCGGCACTAGCTAATGTTAAAAGTCCTTGTTGTGCACACTCTTTCAAGATATGTGATCAATGAGGTAGGCCGATGAAAAAGCGGACTGGGAAATACGATTCATTCTGGAGGCAGTGGATTTACCCTGAGTCAGGATGCATTTATGAATACGCAGAAAATTGAGGATGATGGAAACATCGTCATTAACCTCACGTATTTCAAAACTGAAGATAATGTAATGAAACTTTTTCAGGAATACATGCAGCAGGACAGATTAACTACCTGAAGTTCTCATATCTGTTGTCTACAAGCAAAAAATTGACTCACATCAAATAATTTTCTTTTTTCGCCATTAATATTACGTACTAAATACTTAATGTATTTACAGTACATTATTCTATATGTATTATTCGATGCACACGGGAACACACTGATGCACACCAAGAGGTTGTCATGGAAACAGAACGTGTACATATGAACTGGCCGTTAGAGTTCAAGCAAAAACTGAAACAAGTAGCTGAATCTAATGATCGGGATCTTACTCAGTAAGTTATTCATATGCTGAAAAAACAAATGTCGGACGACAATGATTAGAAGTTGTACTGTCGATGTTACGATTATCAAACCTAATCAGCCGAAAAGTTCAAGCAGTAATTGAGTCATTTGTTGCCGTGTTTTCAAAGGTATCAGAGACAAATTCAGCTTATTCGCCAACATGAAAAAAGTTTTGTAGAAAGTGAAGTCTTTATCTACTCCGAAGGAATCTCGGCGCTAATACTCGGACGATAAACAGCTTCGTTGTAATAATTTAACTCTAATGCGTATTTGGTATTTATATGAAAAGACTATCTTTAGCCGCTGCCCTTATTGCTACTTTATTTGCTTCAGGGTGCACACAGCGTGTAGCTGATTTAACATTAGCATCAAGTAAGAACGTAAACATGAATAGCTCAGGATTTGTAGAAGGTCAGCGAGTAACAGGTACTGATCAAACTGCTGTAGTTTTATTTCCAATAGGTATCCCGAATGTAGAAGAAGCTACTGATAATGCCATTGAACAACATCCTTGTGCTGTTGCTTTGAACGATGTAGTCGTTGATTATGGTTATTTCTCATTTCTATTTGGATCTATATGGTATGACGTTGAAGGTACGTTAGTCTTGGATACAGAAAAAGCTGGATGTGAGCAATATAGAAATCAACCATTGAAAAATGTGCAAACTATCTTAGACAATAAAAATGAGTCAAATTCTAAAGGTGTATAACCTCTCAAATAGGATATTATAATGCGTATTACTATTAGTTGATAACAGTGTGGATTGTAAGAGTGCACTTTAATTTTAATTTATTCATCTGTTAATGTTAGAGTGCTTATTTTTATATTTATTTTAGTGTAGTGGATGAGTGAATTTGGTCACTAGACTATACGCCTTGTGATATCCATGGTAATACATTAAATGCCAAATTAGGAAGGGCGTTGACAAGGATTTGTACAGAGCCTTTACAGTTGGCATTCCGTAACTCAGAAGTTCCCCTTTCTGTGCAGACTTTTATCCATTAAATGTGCATTGCTCTAAAAAAGCGGCTTCGTTGGCAAGGTCGAAGTTCACCTGTGATCATTCGAAATGCTTGATTATTGGTCATGACATGATCATGTGACACATAGATTATGATGCTAAATTGGAAATCTTAGAATGAAAAAGATATTTACAGCTATCTTAGCAATGCCGCTTGCTCTAGCAGTGCTTGCACTACAACTGTACTTTACACCTTATGCTATGGTTAGCCGAGCACTTAGTTGGCACCCAGCCCCAAAGCTACCGAAACTAATGTTTTTGCTCAATTTGTGTTTTGGCTGGACACTGATTGGGTGGTTAATTCTCTTGTGTCTCGCGCTTTACGTGCGCGGGAATCACCGACGGTACTAGTTAAGTCACTGCGTCTCGTAAAATTATAATTTGAGCTTTTCAGCTGACCAGATCTTCGGTATCGACACCTCTTGGGCGGATATACCCTAAATGTAACCTAGTAGAGGTCAATGCAAATAAATGCTGGTGGGAAATATTGAGAAGAAGCAAGCCGCTGATTAGAATTACCGGCCCTTAATCGATCTATCGAAAAGTGAAAATCAGCTTAATCCTGCTTGAGGTATTGATTAAGAAATTTTGGTAAACCCCTTCTCACTTAAGGTAAGTGAGATTGAGTGCCTAACAATCGATAGTTTACTTAAAGCTGCGAAGGTTACTGCTTATCAAATAAGAGGGCTGTATTTGATAGAGAACATAAAGTAAATTAACGCGAAAGACGAATTTCTGTCCAGTAGAAAAGCCTCAGGCGGTCGATATCAATCAGCAGTAGGAAAAGGTAATGGTTTGCACCAAGTCCGGTCTTTATTCCCGATTCGTCGTGCCAGGTATGTTTTTATCCCGTTGATCTAAATATTTTTTATCAAAGAAGTAATTAGAGCGTCATACTATATAGCAGTGCGTTATTTTGCATACCCAACTTAAAGCGTATCATGTCCGCATTAAGGGCCGGCGAAATAATTAAATGACAACTTCACAACTAACAGTAGTAATCGTATTCGCTCTACTGACTAACCTAGTTGGTCTGTTCAACCAAAAGGCGGTAGTTACGGCAAACCGTTCATTATGTCTATTGTTTTCTCTTCATTACTGGCATTCGTATTATGTGCCTTTCTTCCATGCTACAAAAATCTAGGAGTTAAGTAAGGAACGAATATCAGATTTTAACTTTTGAAGGCAATGAAACCGTAGTAGACCTTGCCGACTGCAAGGCTTTTTGGGTTGTGGTTGGGAAGGCACCGAATTAATCAATGCTGAATACGACAGCGATACAAAGGCCATGTATACAGGCGGTAACACAGCAGCCGTTAAGCAGGCACCTAGCAACTACATAATGAAACGTTCCGGGCTGTCGATAATTGGCCTCCTATTTATCGCGGTAGGCCTATATGTCATATATAGCGGTGCACTGACAATGTTCCTAATGATCACGTTTGGCGGCTGTCTATTCGGTTTCGGTGTTTCACTGATGTTCTGGACGCAATCATTAACACCTTGGTTGATAGCTACAACAAGAAATGCTAACTAATGAAGGAGCTAGCGAAGTAATGACAAACCCGATTATATGGATTATCTGCATCTTATTCGCTCACCTAGTGGGCATCTACAACCGAGAAGTTAAAGGCCGAAGCTATGTTGAAGCCGTGACTGCATCAATGGTCGGGGCAATCTTAGGCCTCGCTTTGTTAGCTCCGGTACTGGTGTTTGTCTTCTACGCTCTTCTACCAAACAAGAAACGGAGAATTAAGTAATCACAAGCATATTTGTAATCAGAACCATATTTTAGCAATGGCTGCACACCTTAGGTTAGGAGCATAAGATGAAAAAGGTAATCGCAACAGTAGCAATCCTGGCGTCATTTTCAGCTTCAGCAGCTTCGGACAAGTGGGGCAATAATATGGTGGGCACTGCCATGATTGATGCCATTGAAGGTGACGCAATTTACGCGCTGGCTACTTATGATGGTGAGACGGATGTTCAATTCGTATTTAAAAACATACCATAATGAGCTGACTTTACCACGTTATCCCGAGAAATTGGCATCTGCCGTGTAAACGACCAACCTATCAGGTTTGTGGCTCAGCGTTTAGGGGACGAAAAATCAAGTATGTATGACAAAAGCATACAAGACGATAATTATATAATCGACGAGTTCAACGGAATAATTTTGTTTTTGCTGTTCTTTGGGATTTGGGCGCTAATTATGGTCTAAGTGACATTTAATCTGTTGATTTTATGCTACATAAAAAAGTATGCGTTAATGGTGAAAAATCAACATATAACCAACACGCTCAAATAATCATAAACTCTCCAGAACAGATTATAGTTTTTAAAGGTGATGTTATGAAACACAAATTAATATTAGCGCTTGCTATTCTTGGCATATCATTTCACGCTACACGCTAGTGAGCCTCGAATTGAAGCAAGGAAAGCTGCATTCCATGTCGGTGAAATGGTAATGGCATGCGGAACAGTGGTTCAAGTATCTAAAGCTAAAAAGGCACATTACTTAAATCTTGATAACCGCTATCCAAATCAGACATTAGCTGTCTTGAGTTGGAACAATAATTTGAAGGGTTTCGAACAGAGGTTCGGTAAAATGTATCAGTTTGAAAATCAACGAGTCTGTGTGCGCGGGAAGATCACTGAATATAGAAATAACTTACAAATTCAACTCTCAAACCCTCAGTTTCTTAGGGTAATGAAAAGTGAAGTAACCCTTCACTTTCGTCAACTGTCATCAGACCCTGAGTGTGAAGGGATGACAGAGGTTGAATGTATTTACTACCATCAATGAATGAGAAAAGCTTCAAGGAAGTAGTAAATCAATTAAAGACAATATCGGTTCAGTGAATAACTGCCAACTTATCAAAAATTGACAAACTAGTTTTTGCCCAACTTCAGCCTATACGAAGTTGCTGACTTAGAGATGTAAATCTAACTATCTTTTGTCTAAATGAAAGTTACGTTTAAGGGCGTAACTCTGTTTTCAACTTTTTGAAACACTGCACAACTCCTAGTGACAGCGTAACATGATTTTTCTCTCATTTTTATCATTTACTACCACCGAAGCCTAAATCAACTGTTTTTGAAAAAGCCCGTTTGACATAACCATGAAGTCTTTAGACCGCTAGACCCTTAAGTTTATGATTAGGAACAAGTTAAATTCTCATTATGCTGTTCGGCTATCTGGAAGTCTTTCCGGCTTTCTTTGGGCATTTCCGGTTTATTACCTTCTTTCCCACTATCCTTATCACTATCTAGGTATTTTTCTTTAGCGTTATATACTTTACTATATAACGGTGTTTTTGCTCGTAGGATCTAAAGATGAAATGCTTGAAAGCGGCCATTGTCGCTATTGGTTTATCGGTATCGTCTTTTTCAACTTTTGCTGCAGAGAAGGTAACTGTGTTTGCCGCGTCGTCATTGACTAATGCAATGAATGATGTGGTATCAGCCTATGAGCAAAAGACCGGTGAAAAACCGACAGTTTCGTATGCGTCATCTTCAGCGTTAGCCCGTCAGATAGCGCAGGGCGCGCCAGCTAATATCTATGTATCGGCTAATGAAAAATGGATGGATTATCTCTCTGAACAGGGAGTGATTAAGGCATCAACGAGAAAGCCGTTGCTTCATAACAGCTTAGTGATGGTCGCGCCCAATAATTATCCTCAGCAGACTATTACCTTGGATGGTTCATTGGATCTGAAAAAAGCGCTAGACGGTACTCGTTTAGCTGTCGGCGATCCTAATCATGTCCCAGCAGGGATCTACACCAAAGAAGCATTGGATAATATCGGCTTGTGGCAACAAGCTGAACGCCTTCTCGCAAGGGCAAACAACGTACGCGGTGCATTATTACTGGTAGAAAGGCAAGAAGCGCTATTGGGCGTGGTTTATAAAACAGATGCACTGATTTCAAACAAAGTAAAAATCGTCAGTGAGTTTCCGGTAGATAGTCATACCCCGATCAGTTACCCAGTGGCTATGGTTGAGGGGAGGGGTAGTGAAAGTGCGAAAGCCTTCTATGACTTCCTTAACTCTGAAAACGCTGCAGCTATTTTTTCTGAATACGGCTTCGAGGGCATTCATTAGTGTTGACGGAGTATGAAGTTCAAGCATTATTGCTGAGCTTGAAAATAGCCAGTGTTGCCGTGGTTGTTAGCTTACCATTTGGTGTTATCTGTGCATGGTTATTGGCTCGATGCCAATTTGTTGGCAAATCACTATTAGATGGCTTAGTACACTTACCTTTGGTTCTTCCTCCTGTTGTTATTGGTTATTTATTATTGGTGTTGATGGGACGCCAGGGTGCTGTAGGGAAAGTTCTTTATGAATGGTTTGGTCTAACATTCAGTTTCAGTTGGCGTGGGGCAGTACTGGCCGTTGCTGTTGTTTCTTTTCCTTTGATGGTGCGCTCGATCCGGTTGGCGCTCGAAAGCGTCGATTACAAGCTTGAACAGGCAGCTCGCACTTTAGGGGCGAGCCCCCTTAAAGTCTTTTTTACCATAACCTTACCGCTGACGCTTCCGGGTGTCTTAACGGGTGCCATTTTGGCGTTTGCCCGCGCGCTGGGTGAATTTGGTGCAACCATTACGTTTGTTTCAAATATTCCTGGTGAAACGCAAACCATCCCTTTGGCGATGTACTCATTTATAGAAACTCCTGGTGCAGAAGATCAGGCAGCAAGATTATGTGTTATTGCTATCGTGATAGCGCTTGCGTCTATATTGGCTTCTGAGTGGCTTTCGCGCATGGCAAGACAGCGATTGGAGGCGAGATGATAGAGATAGATGTGAGGCAAAAGCTGGGTGATCTTGATATGGACATCCAACTTCAGCTACCAATGCAAGGTATCACCGCTATCTTTGGCCGCTCTGGTGCGGGCAAGACCTCTCTGATTAACGTTTTGAGTGGGTTAACAACGCCTGATTCAGGGGCAATCGCCTTGGGTCAACATGTTCTTTATAACTCTCAGGCAGGGATCAATTTGCCGCCTGAAAAACGTCGAATTGGCTATGTCTTTCAAGATGCAAGGCTGTTTCCTCACTATACAGTGACTGGCAACTTGCGGTATGGCTGTAAAACAGAAAATGTTGAGCAGTTCCAATCAGTGACCCAGTTATTGGGTATTGAGCATTTGTTGAAGCGTTATCCTGCGTCCTTGTCTGGCGGTGAAAAACAACGGGTTGCCATTGGGAGAGCATTGCTATCCAACCCATCAATGCTGTTGATGGACGAGCCTCTCGCCTCACTTGATCTTCCTCGCAAGCAAGAGCTGATGCCTTACTTAGAACGATTAGCCAAAGAAGTGAAGATCCCCATTGTCTATGTGACTCACAGCCTGGATGAGATCCTTCGCTTAGCTGATCATATGGCGATGATCCATCAAGGAAAGGTTGTGGTTTCAGGGCATATCAATAGCGTTTGGGGTTCGCCTGAGATGAGGCCATGGCTACCTGCGAAGGAACAAAGCTCACTACTCAGCGCCAGGGTTAATCATCACCACCCACATTATGCGTTGACCCAAGTGATGCTCAATCATGATGCTTATCTCTGGGTTAACCGCCTGCAAAGTGTTCGTGGTGAGTGGGTTAGGGTTCGTGTTCATTCCAATGATGTTTCATTGACCAAGGTAAGGTCGGAGCAAACCAGTATTCGTAATATCTTGTCGGCTAAGGTCGACAAGATACACCCTGTCGATGAACAAGAGCGTATAGAGGTACGACTCAGGGTGGGGGAAGCGCAGTTGTGGGCCAATATCACCAAGTGGGCGGCGGATGAGTTAGATTTATCGGTCGGTGATAAAGTTTTTGCTCAAATCAAAGGGGTAAGTGTAACTCAAGAAGATTTAGCAACTATGTAACTCCATGCACTAACCTTCAAATAAAGTACCGATCAATATTGGTACTTTTTTATTATTTATTAGCCACCTATATTATTA
>NZ_JACSOF010000197.1:0-10144 GCF_014349205.1 Photobacterium sp. BZF1 | reverse complement strand
TAACTACCATGAAAATTAAAACCGTAATTAAGGCGTTTGCACTGCTTTCTATTTCAAGCTCAGCTTTTGCTAGTGTTGTTGTTAATCAGGCGGTAACAGAAGATGAGGTGCTCGCTGCCCAGCATGGCTGGTGTCAGGCATTGGTAGATATCAGCACGACTTATACAGAAAATGGACATGAAGCGGCTAAAACCTTGGCACAAGAGGTGATCGACGGTGCCTACGCATACCAAATGGGAACGGTGTTGTTCAAACCAACCCTGACGGTTAACCCACAAACATTCCGTACCACGCCAGAAGGTGCATTGTCTTATTTCGTCGGTGGCGATGAAACATACCCGCAGGATACTGGGTTTGCGCTGAAGAACTGGACAAAGTGTGAAATCGAAAATGCGGGTGTCTTCATTACCGGTAACAGTGCGAGCACTATGGGTAAGGTTCATTTCACTGACGGTGAAGGCAACCAGACCAGCGTAGATAAAACGTGGAAATTTGTGAAAGATGATGCCGGTGCGATGCGTATTGCGCTGCATCACTCTTCGCTGGAATACACTGAAGAATAAGTCTATTGAGCATTAATGATTTACTGAGAGCTACATTCGTGTAGCTCTTTTTTTTTATTAACACTATGATTTGAGTTAACTATCAGTGCTGCTGTTGTTCCTTAAGTAGTTCTAGCACCCCATAGCTTTTACGGGCGACAAGGCCTTTCGCTTCGA
This sequence comes from Photobacterium sp. BZF1, assembly GCF_014349205.1. Taxonomy (NCBI): domain Bacteria; kingdom Pseudomonadati; phylum Pseudomonadota; class Gammaproteobacteria; order Vibrionales; family Vibrionaceae; genus Photobacterium; species Photobacterium sp. BZF1. Next base: position 9,425 of record NZ_JACSOF010000197.1, on the reverse strand, counting down.
GCTTTTTCAATGACCGGATGATTTGATACCGGCTAGCACCCATGTAAGAGGCTAACTTCTCCTGGGTAATTTGCACGCAACCTGATGAGTCTGCTAACGAGTTGAGTTGGGTGAGGATACGCTCTTCAAGGGTAAAAATAGTCCTTTGCTGATAAAGTTTGTGGGCAAGCTTTATCCTGCTGCCTAAATTGCGGGCGAGGAACTCATATAACTCAGCTTTTTCTACCTTGCTTTGTCTCAAGGTTTTATATGAGACTTGCAGTTCGACCACTTCTGTCAGTGCTTTGCTGAATACACCCACCGAGCCTGGCTCTAAAAACTCCGGTTCGCCCCGCCAACTGCCAGCACCGAGTGTAGCCATGGTATACAAGATCCCATGTTGATCGACATAAGAGACTTCTACTTCCCCCGAGAACATGACGCAGATATCTGTCATAGGGACGTTTTGCCCGACAATGATGCTGTCTTGGGGATAAGTCGTAATGCGGCCAGATTCAAGAAATAGCTTAGTTAAGCTAGGGTACTTTTTAGCATCTAAGTACTTAGAGAATTGTGTTTGATATTCTTCCGGTATACTCATCGTGATTTAGTTTACTGAGGTGTTGGTTAGCCAGCCTTGTCATGTCAGTCTAACACGCTTTTTTTGGTGTTTGTGCGATTCGCACAGAATTGTATTTCCCACTGTCTTATTGTTTGCGCGAATTAACAGACATGTACAAAAGTAAGCATCCTTATGAAACTGTATCGAATTGGTCAAATCAGCAAGCTGTATGATGTCAGCGTAGATACATTGCGCCACTATGAAAAAATTGGGCTGCTTGAGCCTGAATATGTCAAAGACAATGGTTATCGGTATTATTCCAACCGCCAGATCTGGAAACTCAATGTTATCCGCACCTTACGTCATTTGGATATAGGTCTGCTTGATATCAAAGACCACTTAGTGGACCGTACTATCGGCAAGAGTGAGTCATTGATCGAATTACAGCTTGAGGCAATTGAACAACAACAAGCTGAACTGCAAGGGTTGAAGCAAGATCTGCAACTGAGAAAGAAGCACTTGGTTACCACCAAGAAGACCCCGTGCGATATGGAAATTGAGCTAAAGACGTTACCGGAGCGAAAGTGCTGGGTTAATAAGAAACAAGCGACGTCATTTTGGGATGTTGACCGGATGCATAAGGAAATTGAAGCTAACCATTTTGGTGAGGAAACCCGTTATACCGGTTTCGGCAATGCAGGCGCGCGGATTACCTATCAACATTTTGATGCTGGAAAATATGGCATATATAGCGAAAGCTTTATTTTGGATGAAGCCGGTGACCACACCCTCGAAGGCGGGCAGTATCTATGCCTCAACTTCTGGGGGCACGATGATATGGAAGATATCAAGAGGCACTACGACAGGGTAAAGGTCTACATGGCTGAAAATGGATTGGCGATGAATGGCCCTGCGATTGAGTTATACAAAATCGACATCCATGAAACAGATAACCCCGATGAGTTTTTGACCGAGTTGCAAGTGCCGGTGAGATTACAATAGGGTGGTATACGCAACCAAAAAACAAGGCAGCCAGTTGGCTGCCTTATTTGTTTGCTAGTGATTTGAAAAGCGCTAAACCACAAACTTGTTCATGATTGAGTCCTGCTCTCGCACTTTGGCGATCTGCTCCTCAAGTGCCTGATCAGCAGCTGCCGCAGCGTCAGAAACCTGTACGCTCAGCTCTTTGATGTTTAGGGTATTACTGTTGATTTCCTCGGCCACCAAGCTTTGCTCTTCAGCCGCCGAAGCAATTTGTAGGTTCATATCATTGATTTGCTGGATAGCCCCGCTGATCCTGACCAGAGCATCGTCTGCTTCTTGTGACTTCTCAACGGTAGAAGCGGCAGTCTCTTTACTCATACCCATTACACTCGCTGCCGAACTAGCCCCCGATTGCAGTTGCTCAATCATCTGGCGGATTTCAGTGGTGGACTCTTGTGTCCGCTGGGCAAGGGTGCGTACTTCATCTGCAACAACAGCAAAGCCACGGCCTGACTCGCCAGCACGTGCTGCTTCAATAGCAGCATTGAGGGCAAGTAGGTTGGTTTGATCGGCAATTTCATTAATGACTTTTAGGATTGACTCAATGTTGCCAGTCGATACCTCAAGCTGCCTGACGACTTCGACAGCCTCATCAATTTGTGCGGATAAGTCAGAAATAGCATTGGCAGTATGGGAGACAATACGGCCGCCATCTTGTACCGCTTCATCGGCCTGTTGTGCGGCTGTTGCTGCGCCCTGGGCATTGTTGGCAACCTCTACCGATGTCGCCGCCATTTCGTGCATCGCTGTTGCCAGTTGATCCAGCTCTTTGAGTTGGTTGGACATGGCAGAAGCCGACTGCTGCGCACCTGCTGCCGTTTGCTCAGTACCCAACAGAATATCGGTACTGAGAGCTTTAGATTGTAGGATCAGAGTCTGTAGTTTCTCAGTAAAGGCATTGAAGCCTGTAGCCAGTTCGGCAAACTCCTGATCGGTACTGGTCTCAAGACGGCGGGTAAGATCACCCTGACCGGAAGCCACATCTTGGATAGCAGTATTGAGATCAGCAAGCGGTCGCATCAATACCTTGATCAATAGTAGTAGGGCGATGATCCCGGCGATCAAGGCGACGAATGAGTAGATCACCGCATCGTTGCGCAGTTGGTTGACTGCGGCAAAGGCGATGCTTTCATCTAAAACGGCTCCGATATACCATTCTTGGCCTGCAATTTGGCTAAATGACAATGTCACGGTCTTACCGTCCAGTTCTGCGTGAACGGCGTCAGACGAAATAGGGTGGTTGCCAATAAAGTTCGTCATTGGCTTGCCGTTATACTGCGCATCGGGGTGGGCGATAGTTGTGCCGTTAGCGTCCACGATAAAAAGGTATCCGGCATCGAACAAGGAAACTTGGTTAACCATTTCGGCCAGACCCGACAGACTCATATCAAAGAAGATTGCGCCCTCGAACTGGCCATTAGCGATTAACGGACTAGCAATAGAAACCAAAATCTCGTTAGTCACAGAGTCAGCGTAAGGTGCGGTAATAATTGTGTTTCGCTGTTGCTTGCTATCAATATACCAAGGGCGTGCTCGAGGCTCCCATGATGCCCCTGGATCCCAACTAGGATCGTTACTAGTGAAACTGCCGTCTTTTTCAAACCCAAGTCCGGTGAGCAAAAAAGTATTTTTGATAGTGGGTTGCTCGATAACGGTATGGATATGATCCAGTGACATATCACTGGTGATTAAGCCGGCGGTATAACTCGCTAATGACTTTTTGCTTTCCAGTTCGGCATTGACGGTGTTACTCATGCCGGAAATGATTTCCTCCATGCTTTGCATAACCAAAGACTGGATTTGATTTTTAGTATTGAAATATTGGTTGGCCGACAGTAGTGCGAGTGCCACCAATAGTATTGCCGATGATGATGCGACAATTTTATGGCTGAACTTCATTGGATCCCTCAACAAGCGCAGAAAGTAGAATAGTTATAATGTCGGCATGGTAACGGAATTGTTAATGCAAATCGATGTATTTTGTGATCTGAAGTTGATAATTTTTGCTGTATTGTTGTGATTTTAAAGAATTATATGCCACCAGATGATTACCTCAATATGACAATTTAGTATGACTAAGGGGGGCATAATTGATCTTGTCAGTAGCATTGCTCAGAAACACTGAGCTTGTTTAAAAATAGTGGAAAATGCTAGTGTAGTGAGAATATCCTAGCAAGCTTAGTTAGTTAATTTCCCTCGAATATTTGGACTCATTGATGACTTCTACGACAAAGTTACTCGCTTCTGACTATGACAAGACTTTCTTTTACAAAACGAATCCAGAGGCGTTAGCAGAAAACCTTGCCGCGGTGTCTCAATGGCAACAACGCGGAAATATCTTTGCGATTAGTACAGGACGAGATGCGGCAAGTATGCTGTATGAGCGTCAAAATAAGGATGTTCAATTTGATTATCTCGTAGCGCTCAATGGTTCCCTCATCATAGATAGTAACAATACGGTGATATTCAAACAGGCGTTTTCGTCATCATTAGCTTCTGCGCTAGTCGATGATATTCGCGAAGAATTTAACGATGAACTTATCATATCGAATGGATTTGATGGTTGTAATTTCACTCACCGAGATAAGAGCCAACACGATCCCGTTGCAAGAGAAGTTTATCAGCGTAATTTAGCTATTTACTCAAGAAGTATCGAGCAGTCGCTAGAGCACGAAGTGCTATTGGTCGGATGTTTGGCAAAAGATCAACAGCAAGCAAATGCGGTTCGAAACCGGATTTTAGACAAACATAAAGCCGATGTTGAGGTATTTATCAACCTTAACTATATCAATATTGTTCCCAAAGGAATTTCCAAAGCAAGCGGGCTGGAACGTATTATGCAGCACGCAAATATCTCTCGTTCAAATGTGACGGTGATTGGAGACGATTACAACGATATTCCAATGTTAGAAGCGTTTCGAGGGTTCGCTGTATCTAATGCCAAAGAAGAACTTATCGCGGTAGCAGAAGATACGGTTGAAAGTGTCGCTGCGCTGATATCTCGACTTATCTAATACAACAAAAGGCAGCCACTTGGCTGCCTTTTATCTTTAAGAGAGACTAATTAATTAGTCAATCAAACCGTACTGTTCACGAAGCACTGCAACGATCTCAGCTTTCGGGTTTTCAGAAAGCACGATTTTCTCGCCAGTGACTTTCTCTGCGATATCGGTATATACCTTAGACAAGTTCATCAGTGCTTCCACTGGCAACTCGTTGTTGCGAGCAAGGGCAAAACGCTCATCCATACGGTCTTTGTTCAGTAGGATGTCCGGGTCAGGGAAGTGGTTAAGTAGCATCTGGCGGAAACCTTCTTTCGAGTTTTCGATGATTTCGCCGTTGCGGTAAGCTTCGCCGTCCCAGATACGTGATGAGTCAGGTGTACCCACTTCATCCATATAGATCAGCTTTTCTTTACCTTCGGCATCGGTCACGTAGCCAAACTCAAATTTAGTATCGACAAAGATCTGATCCAAAGCCGCCAGCTCTTTGCTGATCACATCAAAGCCTTCTTCAAGCAACTGCTCGTAACGGCTGATATCGTCTGTGCTGCGGAAATTGAATGCCTCGAAGTTGTTAACCAGATCGTCACGGGTTACGTTGACGTCATCAACTTCAGGCACGCCGGGAATACCGGTAAGGATCCCTTTAGTAGAAGGCGTCATCAGTAGTTCAGGCAGTTTCTGATCTTTTTTAAGGCCTTCTGGTAGTTCGATACCACAGAAGTTGCGCTCGCCTTGGCTGTAAGCACGCCACATAGAGCCTGTGATGTACTGGCGGCAAATCGCTTCAACCATCACCGGTTTGGCTTTTTGTACAATCCATACAAACGGGTGGGGGATATCTAGGATGTGGCTATCAGCTAAACCGTTTTCACGGAACAGCTTGAACCAATGGTTGGAAATCGCATTAAGTGCCGCACCTTTACCTGGGACGCCTTTCAGGCCGCCTTCAGCATGCCAGATGCAGTCGAACGCAGAGATACGATCGCTAATTACCATGATAGCCAGCGGTGCGTCAGGTTGGACGTTGTAGCCTTTTTCTTGGATAAGGCGACGGCTATCTTCTTCGGTTAACCAGTAGACGGAGCGAACTTTACCGCTATGGACGGGTTTATCAGTTCGGATTGGCAGGTCATCATTTACAGCGAGAACTTGATCAGCAAGGCTCATGGCGAATTCCTATTTCAAAAGTTAAACGAAGGGAACGTAAGGCTAATGCCGGCGATAATAACAGAACTCGGCAGGCCTTTCAGCTAGAAAAGCAAACGTTTGCGCAAATTTATTTTGCACAGATTGAGTGAATTTCTGTGAACCGATTTCAAGTGGTCATAATTTATTCAAGCGGCAGGCTTGAACTGTGGCAAAATCAGGCTCCATTCTTTTGCGCAAGGCCCACTATGACCCGTTATACCAGTGAACAATCGGCATTTATACATCACCAGCACGGGAATGCCCTTTGTATTGCCGGGGCAGGGACGGGGAAGACAACCACCTTAGTGGGCTTGATTGAACAGAAATTGGCAGCAATTCCTGCCCAAGAGATGCTGGTGCTAATGTTCAACCGCGATATTCGGACCGATTTTCAGGCCAAGCTCCGTGATACGGGGATCCAAGCGCAGGTGCCTGTGCATACCTTCCACAGTTTCTGTTTGAAGTTCCTCAACCAGACGGGCTTTATTCGCAATACTGGTTATAAGGTTGACTACCAGAGCGGTGAAAGTGATAAATCGTTGGTGAAGGCCATCTTGCGTGAGCTATCCGGCCTTGAAAAGACCTACCAGCGCCAGCAGATGATCAAAGATCCTAAGACCATTGAGTTGCTGTTGAGCTTTATTGGGTTGGTGAAAGCCTACATGCTCTCACCGCACGAAGTGTTCAAGATTGCTGAAATCAACCGGGACTACCTGTTTATTCTCGATGCCTATGAGCAGTTTGAAAGCCTAAGAAAGAAACAGCGCCTATTGTTTTTTGATGACTGGCTGGTGGAAACCGTCAAACTGCTTGAAAGCGATGATGCGATCCGCGAGCACTTTCATCAGCACTGCAAACTGGTGGTGGTTGATGAATTTCAGGATATCAACACCGCCCAATACCGTTTGCTGAAACAATTGCTTGGTCCTCAAACCCAACTGCTAGCAGTGGGTGATGTCGATCAGTGTATCTATAAGTGGCGGGGTAGCGCACCGCAATTCATGCTCAATTTTGAACAGGACTTTGCCCCTGCAAAAACCTATACCCTGTCACAGACGTTTCGCTTCGGTCATAGCCTTGCGCTGGCTGCAAGTCACCTAATTGCCAACAATAAGGAGCGTTTCAGTGAGTTCCTAACTGTTTCCGGTGAAGGGATTTCCGATACCCAAGTTGTTGAGTGCGGCTCCTCAAGGCAGGTCGGAGAAATTGCGAACACTATCGCGCAATATCTTGCTGATGGCGGGAAGCCGTCTGATGTGGCAATTTTAGTTCGCCGTTGGTCGCAAACCTTGTTGTTTGAGCTGGCATTCCTTAGCAAGCAGTTACCCTATCAAATGCCCGTGCCGTCAGTGCTTGCGCATAGCCGAGAGGTAAAGCTGCTGATGGAGTTGGCGACGTTGGCAACACCGCGTTTTTCAGAGTTGGCCGTTGCACAGAAGTCGGGATTGTTGTTTAGCTTGATGTGTTTCCCGCACTGTTATGTGCCGAATAAATCCTTAAAACCGTTATGTGAACAATTGGCGGGAATGGAACCCTCCCAGTGGCTGACCTTTATTGGCCGCTATGAAAAAGCCAATGCCAACTTGAAGTTGGATAATCTCATTGAACGCCTCGATTTGCTGCAACGGTTAATGCGCAAGGGGAGCTTCAAGGCGTCGGATGTCTATAAGCAATACCGTAACGAAAGCGGGCTTGATAGCTGGATTTGGAAAACAGAGGCAACGGCTTCTGAAATCGAAGAAGCCATTGAGCGACTGGACAGTGTTGCCACTGTGCTTGAAGCGATGGATCAGAGCTGTGAAAAGGCTTTGCAGTATTTCGAATATTATACCCAGCAGTCTGGCCAGAAAAGCGCGAATAGCAATGCGGGAGCGAATGGGGCTGAAGAGCAAGACTCCATCCAGTTGACAACCATCTTCCGTGCCAAAGGCTGCGAATATAACCATGTCCATCTGCCGTTTTGGGATAAAGAAGCCTTTCCCTATGTGAATAGGGCATCGGGTACGGTAGGGGCTGATTTGGAAGAAGAACGCCGTTTGGCGTATGTGGCACTGACCCGGGCTAAAGAAAAAGCCTTTGTCTATTACACCATGCCGGATAAGCCGTCGGTCAAGGCGACTAATGCCAGCCGGTTTGTGTTGGAAGGGAAAATCAATCTGGCACAAGACTTAGGGGCCAAGCTTTACCAGCAAGGGAAGCTACCTTATTACTCCAGCCCGGTAGCAGAAGAGTACTGCCGCCGGATGGGGCGTGAACAGGATGTCGCCGAGCCGCCTGTAAAAAAGGTAGTGAAAAGCCCGACAGCGAAGGCTGTCAGTCTTGGTGGCAGTAAGCAAACAGATACTGTTGTCGGCATTGATGGCGAATACAGCTATAAGTGGGCAATGCAGCAACCATTGCCGGACAATGCTGAGAAAGTGATTCGAGCTATGGTGAAAACCAAAAATGCCAAATATTTAGATGGCGAGATAAACCGTATTATCAGGGAATTGCAGTCGGTATCGGAGACCAAGAAAAAGGTATTGGTCAATCGCTTGATTGTTGCTGCCAATGCGAGAAGTATGGTTCGACGATAGTTTATTTCAGCAAAGATAATATTTAAGCCTCTACTTCAAGTAGAGGCTTAATTAAATTACCGAGGTTAAGTCAACTTGACTTAGTAATACTCAATACCTTCGCCTGCTTTGATCAATGTGCCTGCTTCGTTTGTCAGGATTCTATCTAGATCGAACAATGAACCGATAGCGGCATTACCGCGTCCGCTGTTAACGAACTGGCAGACTGCATCCACTTTTGGCCCCATAGAGCCGGCAGGGAAGTTGAAGTGGGAAAGCCCCTCTGGTGTGGCGACTTTCATTTCTGCCTGATCGTCTTTACCGTAGTTACGGTAGATAGAGCCGTCAGTCAAAATCACAAATAGATCAGCATTGATTGTTTCTGCCAATAGCTCGGCAGTTAAGTCTTTGTCGATCACACACTCAACACCCACCATTTTGCCATCTTGACGGCAAACCGGTACGCCACCGCCACCGCAAGCAATAACGACATTACCGCTTTTCAGTAGTGTTTCAACTTGCTGCTGCTCAATAATGGCTTTAGGCATAGGCGATGGAACGACACGGCGGAAGTATTGGCCGTCAGCTTTGAATTCCTTGTCGCTCACAGCCATGATTTCTTTGGCGCGCTCTTCGGTGTAAACCGGGCCTACAAACTTGGTTGGGTTGGCAAAAGCCGGGTCGTCTTTGCTGACTTCGGTTTGGGTCACCAAGGTAGCAACCGAAAGGTTAGCATCAATATTACGAAGCTCTTGCTGCAGCATGTAACCTACCATGCCACAGGTCTGTGAGCCCAGTACATCCATTGGATACGGTGTTGTTTCAGGTGAGTATTCCTGATACGCGCTGTTTTGCTCCATCAACAAGCCAACCTGTGGGCCATTGCCGTGCACAATCACTACTTCGTGATCGTTAGCAATTGCAGCAATACTGGCTGCGGCTTTTTGGATATTTTCTCTTTGGTTTTCAGCTGTAAGGGCTTGGCCACGGGCCAATAGGGCATTTCCGCCTAGTGCTAAAACTATGCGCATGATCGTATCTCCATTTGTACACCCAAGCGTGTATCGATGACTTGGGAATATGGTTTATATG
>NZ_JACSOF010000196.1:0-10333 GCF_014349205.1 Photobacterium sp. BZF1 | reverse complement strand
TTCTTGTTCGTTTTTAGCGTTAGCTCGAAGGTGAAGTTTGTCATTTACGACGAGTGCAAACATTGTTTCACCCGCAAAAATCCCAAAGCCACCAAACATTGAACGCGATTTAACGTTATTAAAACAACTAAATAGGCGTAAAGATTCTTTTAAAATTGGTTTGTCCATGCTTCTTCTCGGTGAAAGTTTCTTGGGTCACCTAACAACAGAGCGAGGATTCAAGAATAGCAAATATCAATACATTACACTGTCAGGAAAAAGTAAGACTTTCTTGACACGAGTTGCTATATCCATCGGCAACCCCGCTACCATAAGTTGACTGATTTAATAAAACCCGACGACTCTTAGGCCGGAAGCTTTGCGTCCCTACCTTTCGATAGGTTTGCCTTGTTCGTGACAATTTAAGAATATCTCAGATGATATTTTTGAACTTGATCGCAACTTTGGAAATGTGATGTTGATTCCAGAAATTGCCGTCTAATTCTGCTCGTGAATATATATTTCCATCCCAAAACAAGAGTTAGCAGCCATAAAAAAACGGAGGCACAAGCCTCCGTTTAGATTCTAAAAAAGTAAACGCTGTCGGTTACTTAGTTCAGTTTTTTGACCGAGTTACGGATCACCAATTCAGGTACCATTTCGAAAACCTGGGTTGCGTGCTCTTTGTCTTTCACTCGGTGCATTAATATTTCGACTGCACTCTTACCTAAACGGCGTTTTGGTTGGTGAATTGTGGTTAGCGGTGGCGAGAAGTAAGGCGCCAAATCGATGTTGTCGTAGCCGATGATAGAGATATCTTCAGGTACGTTGATACCTGCCTGCTGGAAGGTACTGATCATTGCCATCGCCATAATATCGTTGAAACAGAAAATCGCACTTGGGCGTTCTTCCATTGCAATGATTTGCTTGGCTGCAGTCACGGCTGACTCACACTCGAAGTCACCTTCAAGGAGCCAATCTTCTTTGACTTCTAGGCCAGCTTCGCTCATGGCTTTGCGGAAACCTTTCAGGCGTTCACGGCAAGCTGTTTTCTCACTGTGGCCCGTCAAACAACCAATGGTTTTGTGGCCATGCTCGATGAAGAACTTGGTTGCGACATAGCCACCAAGTTCGGCGTTATCTTGGATTTTGTCGGTATGCGGGCTTTCTGGACCCCAGTCCATAATCACCATTGGCGTTTCTTTTTGGCGCTCAAGCAGGCCTAGCAGTTGTTCATCGAGGTCTGAACACATAACAAGAAGGCCATCAACACGCTTTTCGGCCAGCATGCGCAGGTAATCACGCTGTTTGGACAGGTTACCTTCGGTATTACAAAGGATCAGGGTGTAGCCTGCACCGTAGCAAAACTCTTCAACGCCATGGACGACTTCTGCAAAAAACGGGTTGGTAGATTTAGTCACCAACATACCAATGGTTCTTGTTGTGTTGCATTTTAGGCTTCGCGCAACTGCACTAGGTGCATAATTCAACTCGTCTACCGCAGCCAGCACTTTCTTTTGGGTTGCTTCTGCGACGAAGCGAGTTTTGTTAATCACGTGAGAGACTGTCGTTGTTGATACACCAGCCATACGTGCAACATCTTTAATCGTTGCCATAGTTATTCTTCTAATAATAAAGGTCAGAGAACCTTATAAATTAATCATTTACTCAACAGAAAAATGAACTAGTTCACCGTCTTCTATTCGAGTAGCTCATTGTTCTGTTGGGTACAAAAAGCAGAAACGACAAATGGCCGCATCTCAAATGGGCGGCTTCATCCTGTCGGTTTTGCTGCGTACCAGCATAATGTGCATATCGCACATGTTGCATGGTTTAATCGCTTGCGTTCACATTTTACTTAGTGTGGCCTAGAGTGCAATGCTTGTTATCTCAAATTGCAATTTTCGTGGTCTACATACGCTTTTCTGCTTGCGATAAAGGCAACGGGGCCAAATTTTGGCCCCGTTGGATTCCATTTTGATGTGTGCTTTTTAGGCTGCGGCCGGAAGCACGATGGGGTAGCCATCGACAGGGTGGCGGGTAATACAAACAGGCCAGCCGTACACCGACTCTATGGTTTCAGCCGTCAGTGCCTGGTGAGGTGTACCGTCTGCTTGTATCTTGCCGTGATTGATAATTACCAGTCGGTCTGCATATTGGGCCGCGAGGTTCAAATCATGAATCACTATGATGACGGCAGCTCCCGCCTGTGCCATCTGTTTGGCCACAATCAACGCGTTGTGCTGGTGGGCAAGATCAAGGGCAGATGTAGGTTCATCTAGCATCAAGATGCAGTTTTCACCCGCTTGGCTGAGTTGTGTCAGTACCCTGGCAAAATGTACCCGTTGTTTTTCACCGCCGGACATTGTTGGGTAGAGGCGCGGCCCAAGGTCGGTTACGCCAACCATTTCCATTTTCTGGTGGGCGATCTGCTTGGTTTTCGCATTGGGTAGTTCAAGCGGCAATGCCCCTAGTTCTACGACTTCCTGCGCCGTAAATGCAAAGGTTAATGAGCTGTGTTGAGGCAGGACACCAAGGTGCTTAGCCAGTTTGCCTGGCTGCCAGTCTTGTCGGCGGTGGCCGAAAAGATCAACATCACCTTTTGCCTCAACCTCACCGCACATCACTTTCAGCAATGTACTCTTGCCAGCGCCGTTAGGGCCGAGCAGAGCTGTCAGTTGACCGCGTTTGATTTGCAGCGAAAAGTCATCCAGTAGGGTTTTACCACCTAGGCTGAGCGAGAGGTTGCGTGCCTCGATGGCAATGTCACTGTTCGCGCCTTGTAATTGCGCTGAGTTGGTTTGCTGGCTCATGACAGTCTGCCCTTTTGCTTGATCAATAAGTAAATGAAGAATGGTGCGCCAAGTAGGGCTGTGATGATACCGACAGGCAACTCTGCCGGAGCCGCAACAACACGGGCAAGCATATCGGCAACCAGCAAGATAAGCGCACCTAGCAAGGCAGATAGAGGTAGCAAGGTTTTATGGTTCGGCCCTGAAATCATCCGGCCAATGTGTGGCACGATAAGCCCGACAAAACCAATGACACCGGTAAGTGATACGGCAATACCAACACCTGCAGCACACAGCAAAATCAGCATGCGCTTCAAGCGCTGGACATTCACACCAAGGTGCTTGGCTTCGGCTTCACCGAGCAAAAAGGCGTTGAGGGCGTTTGCGTTGCGGTCGAAAGAGAACAACAATGCAAACAGCGTAATATAAGCAAGGCCAATACCCGGCCAGGTAGCGCCGGCGAGGGAGCCCATTGTCCATAAAGATAGATCACGCAGTGCCTGATCATCAGCATAGTAGTTCATTAGGCCAAGAGCAGCGCCGGACAAAGCGCCGATAGCAACACCTGCTAAAAGCATAATGGTGACTGAGGTACCATTTTTATCTGTGCCGAGTTGGTAGACCAAAAAGGTACTGACGGCGCCGCCGATGAAGGCGAAAACCGGGACAGTGCCAAGTGTCAGTAGCAGCGGAAAGCTAGCCGCCAGCGGGGCAAAGATAACAATTGAAAGTGCGGCACCGAGGCTTGCACCACCTGAAACCCCAATAATGCCGGGATCAGCCAGCGGGTTGCGGAACAGGCCCTGCATAACAGCACCACACAGTGCCAAAATGGCACCTATGGCCATACCAAGCAAAGTACGCGGCAAACGTATTTGATGGATAACGATTTCAATATGGGCAGGTAAATCCAATTGGATAGGCAATAGCGCTTTGAAGCTGTCAGCGAAACTGATATCCATTGGCCCGACGGCTATCGAGGAGGTAATAGCAAACACCAGAAACGTCAGGCCAACTGGGAAAACGATGCTGGCAGGAATTCGTTGTAACTGCATCATAAATATACTGCTTAAGTGAACGGTAAACCGTTACTGGTTGTAAAACACTTGGTTCAGGCGCTCTGCTTCGCTTAGGCTTTTCAAGCCAAGGCCGCCAATCAGTGCTGTTCCATCTATGGTCACAACCGCTTTGTTTTGGCCTGCAGGTGTCGCAGAGAGTAAAGGCATCTTCTTGAGCAGGTCATCAGCAGACCCTATTTGGCTAAGAGTACGGGAGCTTAGCAAAATGATGTCAGGTTGCATTTCAACCATAGCTTCTAGGGAAACTGGCTTATAAGACTCGACGGCACTTGCCGCTGGGTTGACGGCACCCGCAAGGCGGATAACACTGTCAGCGGTAGTATTTCGGCCTGCAACATTGGCTGGGCGGCCTTCGTGGATCATTAGGAATAAGACTTTTTTCTTATCGCTGTGTTTTGCCAGTTTCTGGTTGATTGAAGCAACTTTTTCTTGCACCTGTACCTTGAGGTCTTGGGCTTCCTGTTCAGTTTTCGTCAACTCGCCGACTTGCTCGATACGCGTCATAAGATCTTCCACAGTCTCACCGGAGTTGACGACATCCACTTCAATACCAGCTTGCTTGATAAGGTCTAATGTGGTTTTTGGGCCCATTTCGTTCGAGCCTAGCAAGCGGGTAGGGTTCAAGGCGATTAGGCTCTCGGCAGAGAGTTGGCGATGATAGCCAAGAACCGGCATATCTTCATCAACCATTGTTTTACTCGTTACATCAACGGCAACCAGTTGTTCTTGTGCACCCATGGCATTGATAATTTCGGTAATCGCTGCCCCTGCACTGATGATGCGCTCACTGGCATATGATGAATTTGCAGCGAGAAGTAATGCGGTTGCCAGAGCAATACGCTTCATGATTTATCCTCTTCCATTAATAGCTGTGTCGCTTTGATCTCATTCTGTTGAAGAAAAGCGAGGAGTTTTAGCATGTTTTCAACCGAACCAGCCTTATCGGCACCGATCACTACGGGCTTGTCAGGGTTGGCTTTTACTTCTTTTAGAAGAGCGGTCTTGAAGGCATCCCAACTATCAATTTCTTCCCCTTGAAGTGCCCAGTAGGGCTCTGTTGAGGTGATGTTGACAGTAATAGGATCTGATTCTGTTTCTTGCAGGGCCTGCGTTTCTGTTTGTGGCAGTTCGACATCCAAAGATTGTATCTTTACGCTGGCAGTCAACAGCAGAAATACCATAACGATAAAGATGATATCGAGCAGAGGCGTTAAATCCGGCTTAAGTTCGTCATCTCCAGTAACGCCTTGATGAGTGCGAATCATGATACTGCCTCTACCTTATCGGCTTTGGGTTGGCAGTTGGTATCAAGTGAAAGCCCTTCCAGCCATAGGTTGCAGTGGTTAAGGCTATGCTCAAGCTTTGCCGTCACTTTATCAGCCCAAAGGCCCAACAGTTGTGAACCGGTTATTGCTGGTAGGGCAATGATCAAGCCTGCAGCAGTTGTACGCATGGCCAGGCCCAAGCCATCAGCAAGATCGTTTGGGGTGACGGCTCCTGAACTCATCGCAATACCCTTGAACATTTCAATCAAGCCAAGGACCGTACCCAACAGGCCAAGTAGGGGGCTGATGACTCCGATAAGACCAAGTAGGCGTAACCCAGAACGCAGCTGAGAGCGTTTTTGTTGCAGCCAAATACCAGCCGCATCTTCGCGCAACGGTTTGGCAAAATGACGGTGCGAAATCAGCATCGATACACCTTTGAAAAGCAAAGGACGCTTTTCCTTCAGTGAAGTTGCTAGCTGATCGAGTCCGGCTTCATCCGTACGACTTTGTTTAGCCAGCAATGCATCAATTTTACTTCTGCCCACGCCAGTGCATAGCAATACCTGTATACAGCGTTCGATGAGTATCATTAGCGTTAGTGCCGAGCAGATCAGCAAAGGCGCTGTCATTAGGCCGAATTGGTTTTGTAGGGAGTGAAACATTTCCATGTGTGAATCCAATTAATTGCTAGTCCAGCTTAAAGCGGACAGGAACTTGTACGCGATGGGCAATGGCTTGACCATCAACAATATGGGAAGAAAAACGCCAGCGTTTGATAGCCTCTAGGGCAGCATCATCAAGGATCTCTGTACCTGATGACTTTAATAGATTTTGTTTTACCTGCTTGCCGGATTCATCAATCCAAATCTCAACCAAAACTTGGCCTTCAATACCACGACGCTTGGCAATGCGAGGGTACTTAACAGGGCTCGGCCGGGTGGCGAAAGTTGGTTTTGTCACGAGCTGAGGCTCACTATTTACTCCTGAAGCGGTCTGAGCGGGAGCCGGCGATTTAACCACTTCTTCAATAACTTTAGGCTTATCGTTCTCAACGGGCTTCTGAACAGGTGTTGGTTTCTTTGCGACCTTTTGTTCGACCTTCTTCTCAACTGGTTTTTTCGGTGCAGGCTTAGTGGCCTTTTTTATCTCGGGTTTAGGCTCAGGCTGCTTTTTCTTTACTAGCTTTTTAACCGCTGTTTCTTCTTTAACGACTTTTTTAGGCGCATCGACTGGCGCTGGAGGTGTTGGCTCGGCTGCAACGGGCTCAGTTGGCTGAGGAGCCGGTGCCGAGACGAGATTAAGCGATACTTTGGTTGAGTCTGTACCAACCGGCATCGCCATCACCATTTTGTTAGGTACAGCTGAAAGTAATAGGCTGTGGGCAAGCACTGATACAACACCTGCTAAGGCATATCTCTTCGCGTTCACTGTTTTACTCCAATCATGCAAAATAATGCTTCATGTGTTTGTAACTATTGAGAAATTGTATAAACAGTAACTTATCAATTAGCTGCTCAAATCAAGAATGGTTATCATTATCCACGTAATCGAAATAATATCAATTATCATTTGCAATATTATTACGGGCTGCTTATGATTGCCTGCGAATAAGAGTGGTTATCATTCCACTCAAATAACAAGGGCATAGCCCATAAGAAAGAAGTCATGCACGTTTGCTCAACGTGGTGCTAGAAGTTAACAGCAAAGAACTGTTGCTCTAGTGAGTAAAACTGACAGGTATCAGCCTGTTGAGGAGGGGCTAGTTTTCTAGCTCAACGAGTAAGTAGATGATTGAAGAACAAGCATTACAATCTGCTGTGTTGGCGCCGGAACTGCTGACCGAGGCAGTCGTAGGGAAGCATACACCTGATCCGCTGCGATTTGCGTTCGCCAATAAGCGTTCGGCGCACGCCGGTGGCATGTCGGCAATGATCGCAGCAGAAGATCAGCAGGCGCTAGCGCTCAAGGCACTGTCCACGGTTCCGGAAAGCCCTAATAGTCGTTGTCTTTATATTCATATCCCATTCTGCCGTGTGCGTTGTACTTACTGTAATTTCTTTCAGTATGCATCGAGCCAGTCGCTAATTGATGATTATTTCGAAGCGCTGATGGTCGAGCTGAAAGCAAAAGCAGCAATGCCCTGGACTCAGGCTACATCTTTCCGTGCAGTATATGTAGGGGGCGGAACGCCAACTGATCTAACCGCTGAACAAGTGACCCGTCTGGGCAAAATGGTGAGAGCTCACTTCCCATTGACGACAGACTGTGAAATCACCCTTGAAGGGCGGATCAACCGTTTTGATGACCGTATGTTCGAAGGGGCGCTGGAAGGTGGCTTCAACCGTTTTTCATTCGGTGTACAAAGCTTTGATACCACGGTCCGTCGCAAGGCTAAGCGCCTTGATGACCGCGAGCCTGTTATGGAGCGCATCCAATCGCTGAGTGCAACCAACGAAGCGCCAATTGTGATCGATTTGCTGTTTGGTCTTCCATATCAAACGATGGATGTCTGGCAGCAAGATTTGGCTGACTTCCTCGGCAGTGGTGCTCATGGTGTCGATCTCTACCAGTTGATCGAAATGGGCGGCACACCAATGAAAGGGATGATCGAGAAAGGCCGACTGCCGGAGCCTGCTGATACGCCAACCAAAGCGTCTATGTTCGAATATGGCGTAAACTTTATGGCAGAGCACCATCTTCGCAGGCTGAGCGGAAACCACTGGGCCCGAGACAACCGTGAGCGCAGTATCTACAACAGCCTTGCAAAAACTTCTGCAGAGGTGTTGCCGCTAGGCGCTGGTGCCGGTGGTAATGTTGGTGGCTATGGTTTCATGCAACATAGAACGTTGGAAGCTTATATAGAAGCTATCAAGGCAGAGCAACTACCGCTTGCCATGATGACGAAGTCGAGCCCTCAGGCTGCGTTGCATGCTGAGATAAAGGCAAGCTTTGACCGTGGGTTCTTGTCTGCAAGAGATTTCCAGCAGAAGTTCTCCCAAGACATCTTTGCACTGTGTAAGCCGCTGTTCGAAGCATGGCAAAAGAATGGCTTAGTGAGACTGGAAGGACAATACCTATCATTAACGCTAGCCGGAACGTTCTGGTCTGTGACCTTGGCTCAGTCGATGATTCAAGTTTTACAACAGCATGCGATGCCAAAAGTCGCTGCATAAAACGAATATAACTAATTAATACTCGTACATTGAAGTACCTGGAGAGAAAACGTGTTTGAAAAAATTTCATTTGAATCGCTAAAAGCTCAGGTTGCAGAACAACTTGCCGCTGAACCTAAACTTCATGCAATGGCGATTGCCGAAACCTTAGGGGTAACCGAAGGTGAAGTCGTGATGGCTTTCCCTGAAGAGTTGGTGGTTGCACTGCCGGGTGAGCATGCCCAAACGATTCTTGAAGAGCTGCCTAACTGGGGCCCAGTTACGACCATCGTTCACTCAATGGCCTCTATTTTTGAAGTAAAAGCGCCTTTCCCTAAAGGAAAAGAGGCTCGTGGTTACTACAATCTAATGGGCAAAGAAGGTGAATTGCACGGCCACCTACGTCTTGACCTCGTGACGGACATTGCTTTGGTAAGCAAGCCATTTATGGGGCAAGAAAGCTACTTCATCGGCTTCTTTGCTAAAGGCGGTGAGTGTGTATTCAAGGTTTACCTGGGCCGCGATAAGAAACGTCAGTTGTTCCCAGAGCAAATTGAAAAATTCCAAGAACTTAAAACTAAATTCAAATAAATAATAATATCCCGGAGAAAGTCAGAATGAATGCTGTAAAGCAAGAGCGCCTTCAAAACCGTCTAGGTCCAGAAATTAAAGAATTCCGCCAGTCTTGCCAGACTATTCAGTTGGCGACCGTTGATGCTGACGGTAAGCCAAACGTGAGCTATGCACCGTTTGCATTGCTTGATGACTGTTACTACGTGCTGATTAGTCAGATTGCTAAGCATGCTCGCAATTTACTTGAGAATCCGCAGGTTTCTTTGATGATGATTGAAGATGAGGCGTCATCTAAAACCATCTATGCCCGTAAGCGACTGACTTTTGAAGCCAACGTCGTTGTGGTTGAGCGTGAAAGCGAGAAATGGCTGGCAGCAGTTGAAGAGTTGAAGTCGCGTTTTGGTGAGATCATCGATGGACTAAGCGGCTTAGAAGATTTCAAAATGTTCCGCTTCGAACCGACTCAGGGCCTATTTGTAAAAGGCTTTGGTCAAGCGTTCCAGGTAAGTGGAGACGATTTAGTCGATTTCGTTCACTTACAAGAGGGTCACCGTCGAATCAAAGACGGTAGCGAAGTGACTCAGCCTACTGAAGAGCTGTAATTTAAAATAAAGTTTTAACTTCCAACAGCCTAGGCCGCTCAACCTAGGCTGTTTTTTTATCTGTCATTATAAGTGACTATAACAGACAATAGCGGATAGGCTTGATCGTGATCAGCGTCTTGATTATCCAAACTTGATAGCGCAAAAATACGTGTGATAATTAGCATAAAGATAATTATCAACGGATAAAGTCATGTCTACTGATCCACGCCGCGAAGTGCGATTTGCGTATATTGCCAGCTTCCTTACTCCACTGACATTGATGATCTCAGGCATCATTGCTGTGATTTACTCAGCGTATAAGCTGAACAAGGGCACTGATGAGCTTAGCTACAGCCACTACTACACCATCATCCGTACCTTCTTTTACTTTTTCACCTTTTTTGTGGTGTTAGGTGTAACCGCAGCAACCACTACGGGGATTATTGCAGGAGCGGAGTATTGGGTATATAGCCCTGTATTGCATAAGATCTTGCAGGCCATTCCAGTTGTTGGTCTTGTTATCGCTTTGCTTGCCATTGTGAAGTGGTTTATCCAGCATATCCAAGGAATGAAACTCCTTAAGGCTAACCAGCCAATGGAATTGTAAATTCAAACCTCTCCATAAATAATAACTCTAAAGCCGATGTTTATGCATCGGCTTTTTTGTTTTTATTTTCCTATTATTCGGCTATTTAATTTCATAAATACTTTAATCGACATGATAAATGTTTTTTAAATATCATTTTGATACTTATATTTAAATTGAAACATTTTCATCTGTTAATTGATAGTTAATGTTATTGTTAGGCATTTGTTGCTGCTATTCGTCTTTGTTGTTTTATTTTAATACCTGACAAATTATATAGTTATTTGTTTTGGTGATTGCGATCATATTTTATTTACTAG
>NZ_JACSOF010000195.1:0-10438 GCF_014349205.1 Photobacterium sp. BZF1 | reverse complement strand
TGATAAAGCCTGTTCAAGAACCTCCTCACCCTTCATCATCCCGTATGCCATCGGAGAAATCGCATCAATAGGTTTACCATATAAGGTGGCTGTTTTGCGCAACTCTTCTAGCTGAAAACGGACTTGAGGCCCAAGTAGACAGACGTCAAAAGATTGTATGGCATCTTCGAATACTGTTACGGCCTGCGCTTCTATTTGGCACTCAATGCCACGCTCTTCGGCAGCTTTCGTCATTCGCTGGACCAGCATACTGGTTGACATTCCCGCACTACAACACAACAAAATCTTTTTCATTACTCTCTCCAGGGTTCATTTTTAACACTTAAAAACGACAAATAAATATTAGCTAACAAGAAAAACAAAACAAAGCGCAACCGGTTGCATTGAGTGTGAAGAGAATCGCAAATTCATAAACAACGGTTTCATAAATTATTTATTGAAGAACTTTAAATAGAAACTCATCCAATATCCATTTAATAAAAAACAGAGAGATAAATGACTAACCAATCAATATAAATAAGATATATTAAGGATTTTTATTTGGTGATTGATTTACGCAATTAAGAGAAGAAAGGAACTAATTACACGACTACCCTGTGCTTTTATGAGGCCTGCCGCACCAACTGGACAATGAGCGCTGGTTACAATGAAGGTGGTACAGTGAAGAAGTAAAGGTGGTGAAGGATGCAGCCAAACCGTACATAGCTCAAAGCAAGGCTGGCTCCAGATACAACAAAGCCCCGACTTTCGTCGAGGCTTTGTCATTTGAAAATGGTGCCCGGGGCCGGACTTGAACCGGCACAGTTATTCACCGGCGGATTTTGAATCCGCTGCGTCTACCAATTTCGCCACCCGGGCAATAGAGCTCATTCTACGCATCTTGCTTTCCAACGCAATAGGAAAAAGCGGGAAAATAGCTCTTTAAAGTTTGTTTGTTGAGATTTTGAACATTTTAGTTAGCAAAGCACACGCAAAGTCACGCTAACTTCGCCAGAATTGATACAAGAACCGTGGCCCATGACGAAACCACCAGCTGATACCCGTTAGCGAAAATTTATAAGGTAGGAACACACGAAGCCAACTTTGCCGTTGGGTAATACTCAAGGAGCCACCGTGAGGGACACAGATCAGCAGTTGGTGGTTACCAAAAATAAAGGGGGCACGTGATATCGCCTTTGACACGGAAAAACGGCAATATAGCCCAATCAAAGCCAAGAGCATCCTATCACTCGGTACTGTCAGGGTAAGTTGCCGCCCTTGTGCATTGAGGCGAGCGACTTCCCCGCCAACCTCAACCTCAACCTCACCGTCATATTCCAACATTAATCTAGGTTACGTCCCCGGATACTGACGCTACCGTTCACCTTCCAGATAGAGTGCTCCGGCTTGTCGCCAGCCCCACTTGGCACACTGATTTCAACATGGTCAAAATCATAGGTTAGTTCTGCATGCCTTTCTGTTAGCTTGTCATATAGCGCACCGGCTAGTTCAGGCCAGTTCGTGGTGTTGTCATGGTTATCAGCCATTGTTCTTGCTCCTCAATCAAAGTGCCCAGGAACAGGCTATAGAATAGATATCAGTAGTAGCGTAAGGCCCCTCGAGGCACTTTGGCTACTGACTCCAATAAATATAGTGCTGCTAGCCAAAACTGCTGGTTGGATGGCTCTCATTTCCAAGATCCGTATCATTCACCCCTGTAAGTAATATTGCTACACTGCACGCAACACCTTGAAGCTTCGTTAATTTGGAAAACCTTGTGAAAAAGAAGAAACAGCCGGACGTTGAATCCACCAAACAATACCCTAGCCTTTTCCGCCGCCTTGCGGCGTGGCTGTATGACACCCTCGTTATCGCCGCTGTCCTCATGCTTGCTGGCGGCATCGCTATTGGCTTGATGGCAGCCTTAGTCGCCGTTGGCATGGTCGATATTACTGGCTATGAAGATGTCAGCGCTTACATGACCCTGCACCCGGTAGTGGGTATGCTTTACACCGGCTACCTTGCTGTCGTTATTGTTGGCTTCTTTACTTATTTCTGGTGCCAGGCAGGCCAAACTTTGGGAATGCGGGCATGGAAGTTACGTATCCAGAATAAAGATGGTTCGAATATCCGCCCGACCCAGGCAATGATCCGTATGGCAACCTCTGCATTTGGGCTGGGTAACTTGTTGGCACCGTTCAGCAAGACCAAACAATCTTTCCAGGATGCTATGGCTGACTGTGAAATGGTTGTGCTGCCAAAGGTAAACTGATACGCCTCCCCCCAGCCATCCAAATCATAGCTACAAAAAAGGCGCCTAGAGCGCCTTTTTTGAATCCAATGATTAGAGCTTGCGTCGTAATAGGTAGATGGTGATAAACAAGAACACCAAACTCGGCCCTATCGCCCCTATTATCGGGTGGAGGCGGTAGACAATACTCATCGGCCCAAACACTTCATTCGAAATATAAAAACCAAAGCCGAATATGACCCCCGACAGTACCCTTGCCCCCATGGTCACCGAACGTAGTGGCCCAAACACGAAAGACAGTGCCAGCAACATCATCACCGCAATTGAAAAAGGCTGCAGTGCCTTACGCCAAAATGCCAGGGCATAGCGGGATGAGTCCTGTTTGGAATCCTCGAGGTAGTTTTTGTAGTCATAAACCCCTGATAGCGAGAGCTCTTCAGGCTTAAGGGTCACAATGGCCAATTTGTCCGGTGTCAGCGTCGTCTGCCAATGCAACTCAGGCAGACGCTCATTCACCTGCTGATCTTTGCCTAACGTGGTTACCGTTACATTCTGTAGCTGCCAGCCATTGCCTTTCTGATAGGTTGCCGACTCGGCGAAGGTCGAATGCGTCAGTTCATCCTGATCATTAAACTGCCAGATGTTGACCCCATGTAATTCCTTCTGTTCGTGCACCCGGCCGATATAGATAAAGTCGTTATCATCTTTAGTCCATACGCCTTGCTGAACCGAGAGGATATTCCCCCCGGAAGTCCACAAGGCCCTTAGTTCTCGTGCAGCTTTCTGGGCTTCAGGCGCCCCCCATTGGCCAAGCAAAGTGATCATCAACATCAAGGGTACTGCTGTTTTCAACACAGATAGGCCGATATCCAGCTTTGAAAAGCCTGCCGCCTGCATGACTACCAACTCGGAGCTCGACGCTAGCATGCCAAGGCCAATCAGCGCCCCCAGCAACACAGCCATAGGGAAGAACATCTCAATATCGCGGGGGATACTGAGCAACACGTAAATCAACGCTTTCCAAAGGTCGTAGGTGCCATCACCCACTTTGCGCAACTGTTCGACATACTTGATGATGGCCGAAAGCCCCACCAAGGTCGACAACGTGAGGGCCGAAGTCGAAATCAGCGTTCGGCCAATGTATAAATCCAGAATCTTAAACATTAACCACGTCTCCGAAACTTCTCTCTCACTTTACGGATAGCTAAGGTATCCCAACTGTTTAGGCCAATCGCTACGGCAAAAATCACAACATTGATCGACCACAAGCCAATATAAGACGGCAGCCCCCCATCTTCGACCGCGGACTTAGCGGCACTGATAGCAAGGAAATAAGCCAAGTAAATCAATACCGCCGGGACCAGTTTGGCAAAGCGTCCCTGACGCGGGTTCACAGCAGACAGCGGCACAACGATCATCGTCAACAGCGGGATACACAGGACCAGTGACATACGCCACTGGAACTCAGCCTTGGCGGCAAGTTCGGGCCGCTGCATCAACTCAAGGGTTGGCAATGCGTCCCAGTCACGCTTTTTCTCGCGCACAGCCCGCTGGCCAATCAGGGCCTGGTAATCATCGAACTGAGTGATAGAGTAATCCAACCGTGTCGGGATCCCTTCGTAACGGGTACCTTCTTTCAAATCCAGTACCTGGCGGCCGTCTGGCAATTCACTGACATAGCCACGGTCAGCCACCATCACACTCGGGCGCAGTGCATCACGGGCTGATAGTTGGGCAACAAACACTTTATCCAGTCGGCTACCACTATTGGTAATGTCATTGACGAACACCACGCCCTGGCCATCAGGGGCAGCTTGGAACTGGCCTTTCACCAACAAATCAAGGCCGGAGTCCGCCTTCACCTGCTCCATTAACTGTTCGGTTTTTTCTACTGACCAAGGTGCCAGCCACAATGCATTGAAAGCCGCTACCGAGCCGGTGATAATCGCTAGCCACAGCGCGGCCTGAATAAGAAATTTGTTGCCAATACCCGTGGCATTCATCACAGTAATTTCGCTTTCGGCATACAATCGGCCGAAAGTAAGCAAAATGCCGATGTACAAACTGAGTGGCAACATCAGTAGAGCCATCGAAGGCATATACAAACCGAGCAAGGTCACGATCAAATCACTCGGAATGGAACCCTCTGTTGCATCAGCTAGAATGCGAATAAATTTCTGACTGATAAAGACAAGAAAAAGGACAAAAAGCACCGCAAATTGGCTTTTTACTGTCTCACGCGTCAAATACCGAACAATAATCACGCTTTAAATACCCATAGAAAACTTGTTTTTTTACTGGAATCACTATAATTTTTCGGTTAATCAGTTATTTTTTTAATCTTTCGGCTAATTGTTAACCTGCACTTTAATCCTATACCGAATTTGTGGTCCAGCAACATAAGTGCGGCATTATCTAACATTTAGCTTTAATTGTCTTTATTAGGATGTAGGAGTACGCATGGAGTTCAGTGTAAAAAGTGGTAGCCCCGAGAAACAGCGCAGTGCCTGTATCGTCGTTGGCGTATTCGAACCACGTCGCCTTTCTCCCATTGCCGAACAGCTCGACAAGATCAGCGATGGCTATATCAGCTCGTTGCTTCGCCGTGGTGATCTAGAAGGCAAGCCTGGCCAAATGCTGCTGCTTCACCATGTACCAAACGTATTATCAGAGCGTGTATTACTGGTTGGTTGTGGTAAAGAGCGCGAACTTGATGAACGCCAGTACAAGCAGATCATCAAAAAAACAATTAGCACCCTGAACGAAACCGGTTCGATGGAAGCGGTTTGCTTCCTGACAGAACTGCACGTCAAGGGCCGTGACACCTACTGGAAAGTCCGCCAGGCCGTTGAAACCACTAAGGACAGCCTGTATACCTTCAATCAGTTCAAGAGCAGCAAACCAGAGACCCGCCGTCCACTGCGCAAATTGGTATTCAATGTACCTACCCGCCGTGAACTTTCTCTTGGCGAGCGCGCGATCGCCCATGGTTTGGCTGTCGCCTCTGGTGTAAAAGCCGGTAAAGACTTGGGCAACATGCCACCAAACGTAGCAAACCCAGCTTACTTGGCTTCACAGGCCCGTCGCCTAGCGGATGACTTTGATACTGTCAGCACCAAGATCATTGGCGAGCAGGAAATGAAAGAGCTGGGCATGACTTCATACCTAGCCGTTGGCCAGGGCTCGAAAAACGAAGCCATGATGTCGGTGATCGAATATAAGGGCAACCCTGATTCAGATGCCAAGCCAATTGTTCTTATCGGTAAAGGCCTGACTTTCGACTCCGGCGGTATCTCTATCAAGCCATCTGCCCAGATGGATGAGATGAAATACGACATGTGCGGTGCAGCAACCGTCTTCGGGGCAATGAAAGCACTGGCGAAGCTTAACCTGCCAATCAATGTCGTCGGTATTCTGGCTGGCTGTGAAAACATGCCAGGTGGCGGTGCCTACCGCCCGGGTGACATCCTGACAACCATGTCAGGCCAGACAGTAGAAGTGCTGAATACCGATGCCGAGGGCCGCTTGGTCCTTTGTGATGCACTGACTTACGTTGAGCGCTTCGAGCCAGAATGTGTTGTCGATGTAGCGACCCTGACGGGTGCCTGTGTGGTTGCACTGGGTAACCATATCAGTGGCCTGCTTTCAAACCACAACCCGCTAGCTCACGAGCTGATCAACGCTTCCGAGCAAGCTGGCGACCGCGCATGGCGCCTGCCAATGAACGATGAGTATCAGGAGCAGCTGGCAAGCCCGTTTGCCGATATGGCGAACCTGGGCTCACCGGGTGCAGGTACGATTACCGCAGGTTGTTTCCTGTCTCGTTTTGCCAAGAAATACAACTGGGCACACCTGGACATCGCAGGTACAGCTTGGGTCGGTGGCAAGGCGAAAGGGGCAACCGGTCGTCCGGTCCCATTGCTGGTCCAATTCCTGCTCAACCGAGCCGGCCTAGAGAACGTCGAGTAACATTGACGCTAAAGGGGGCCAAACGGCCCCCTTCGTTTATAGAGTAAACGCCATGACTCATGCTACTTTTTATATAATCAGTGAACAGCAACATGCAGAGGATAACGACTTCCAGCTGCATTTTGCCTGTCATCAAGCAGCAATGAGTTACCGCCAGGGCCACAAAGTCTACTTGCTTGCTGCCGACAAAGCACAAGCAGAACAGATAGATGAGTATTTATGGCAGCTGGATCCCGATAACTTCGTGCCCCATAACCTGATAGGTGAAGGCCCCCGTGGCGGTTCACCGGTCGAGATTGGCTGGCCCGGACTGCGCCACAGCGGACGGCGCGGGATCCTGATTAATTTGGGGCTCGATGCACCAAATTTTGCCGTTACCTTCTCACAAGTGGTAGACTTCGTCCCTTGCGATGAAAAACAGAAGCAATTGGCACGCGAACGCTACAAGCAATATCGCCAGGCTGGTATCCAGCTCAACACCGCCAATGCTGCGACGCCCTAATTCCACATAGATCCTTCTAAGAGCGCTATGGAAAAGACATACAACCCACAATCAATTGAAAAGGCGCTGTACCAGCGCTGGGAAGAGGCTGGTTACTTCAAGCCTCACGGTGACACATCAAAAGATGCCTACAGCATCATGATCCCACCGCCGAACGTCACAGGTAGCCTGCACATGGGCCACGCGTTCCAGGATACCATCATGGATACCCTGATCCGCTGTGAGCGTATGAAGGGCAAGAACACCCTATGGCAAGTCGGTACTGACCACGCGGGTATCGCTACCCAAATGGTTGTGGAGCGTAAGATTGCTGCCGAAGAAGGCAAGACCAAGCACGACTACGGCCGTGACGCTTTCATCGATAAAATCTGGGAGTGGAAAGGTGAGTCTGGTGGCACTATCACCAAGCAGCTTCGTCGCCTAGGCGCTTCTGTAGACTGGGAGCGTGAGCGCTTCACGATGGACGACGGCCTGTCTAACGCCGTTCAGGAAGTTTTCGTTCGCCTGTTCGAAGAAGACTTGATCTACCGCGGTAAGCGTCTTGTTAACTGGGATCCGAAACTGCACACCGCCATTTCAGATCTTGAAGTAGAAAACAAAGACAAGAAAGGCCACATGTGGCACTTCCGCTACCCGCTGGCTGACGGCGTGAAAACGGCTGAAGGCAAAGACTACATCGTGGTAGCGACTACCCGTCCGGAAACCATGCTGGGTGATACCGGTGTGGCAGTCAACCCAGAAGATCCACGTTACAAAGATCTGATCGGCAAAGAGATCCTTCTGCCTATCGTTGACCGCCGTATTCCAATCGTTGGCGACGAACACGCTGACATGGAAAAAGGCACAGGTTGTGTGAAGATCACTCCTGCACACGACTTCAACGACTACGAAGTGGGCAAGCGCCACAGCCTGCCTATGATCAACATCCTGACGTTCAATGCTGATATCCGTGATGCGTCTGAAGTGTTCACCACTAATGGCGAACCAAGCGATGCCTACAGCACAGAGCTACCGGAAAAATACCACGGCATGGAACGCTTTGCTGCACGTAAAGCTATCGTTGCCGAGTTCGACGAGCTGGGCCTACTGGACGAAATCAAAGACCACGACCTGACCGTACCTTACGGTGACCGTGGTGGTGTGGTTATCGAGCCAATGCTAACTGACCAGTGGTACGTGCGTGCGGCTCCTCTAGCAGAACCTGCTGTTGCTGCGGTAGAAAACGGCGACATCCAGTTCGTACCCAAGCAATACGAAAACATGTACTTCTCTTGGATGCGTGATATCCAGGATTGGTGTATCTCGCGCCAGCTTTGGTGGGGCCACCGTATCCCTGCTTGGTACGACAACGACGGTAACGTTTATGTTGGCCGCAGCGAAGAAGAAGTTCGCGAGCAGAACAACCTGGCACCGGTTGTCGTTCTTCGCCAGGACGATGACGTGCTGGATACTTGGTTCTCATCTGCCCTTTGGACGTTCGGTACCCAAGGCTGGCCTGAGCAGACTGAAGATCTGAAAGTGTTCCACCCATCAGATGTACTGGTAACAGGTTTTGACATCATCTTCTTCTGGGTTGCCCGCATGATCATGATGACCATGCACTTCTGCAAAGACGAAAACGGCAAGGCGCAGGTTCCGTTCAAGACAGTTTACGTAACGGGTCTGATCCGTGACGAAAACGGCGACAAGATGTCGAAGTCAAAAGGTAACGTACTTGACCCAATCGACATGATCGACGGTATCGGTCTTGAAGACCTAGTTGAAAAGCGCTGTGGCAACATGATGCAGCCACAGCTGGCCGCAAAGATCGAAAAGCAGACACGCAAGACTTTCGAAGACGGTATCGAACCTTACGGTACTGATGCCCTGCGCTTTACCCTTGCTGCCATGGCTTCTACCGGCCGTGACATCAACTGGGACATGAAGCGCCTTGAGGGTTACCGTAACTTCTGTAACAAGCTATGGAACGCCAGCCGTTACGTACTGATGAATACAGAAGATCAAGATTGTGGTTTCGCTGCTGATGCCGAGCTTGAGTACTCACTGGCTGACAAGTGGATCGAATCCCAGTTCGAGCTAGCTGCGAAAGAGTTCAACGGCCACATCGACAACTTCCGTCTGGACATGGCTGCGAACACTATCTACGAGTTCATCTGGAACCAGTTCTGTGACTGGTACCTAGAGCTGACCAAGCCGGTACTGTGGAAAGGCACTGAAGCACAGCAACGTGCAACACGCCGCACCCTGATCACCGTACTTGAGAAGACATTGCGTCTGGCTCACCCAGTGATCCCATACATCACCGAAACTATCTGGCAGAGCGTGAAGCCGCTGGTAGACGGTGTTGAAGGTGACACTATTATGCTGCAGGCACTGCCTCAGTACGATGAAGCAAACTTCAACGAAGAAGCACTGGCTGACATCGAGTGGGTGAAGAGCTTTATCACCAGCATCCGTAACCTGCGTGCCGAGTACGACATTGCCCCAAGCAAACCGCTTGATGTGATGCTAAAAGCCGCAGACGACAAAGATGCCGCACGCCTTGAAGCGAACAAGCAAGTACTGGTTTCCCTAGCCAAGCTAGAGAACATCCGTGTACTGGCTGCCGGTGAAGAAACGCCTGCTTGTGCAACCTCCCTGGTTGGCAAGTCTGAGCTGATGATCCCAATGGCAGGCCTGATTGACAAAGACGCTGAGCTCGATCGCCTAGCGAAAGAAATCAAGAAGACCGAAGGTGAAATCAAGCGTATCGAAGGCAAACTGGGCAACCAAGGTTTCGTGGCTAAAGCGCCAGAAGCGGTTGTTGCCAAAGAGCGCGAGAAGCTTGATGGTTACAAAGAAACTCTTGTGAAACTGGCTGAGCAGCAAGCAACTATCGCTGCGCTGTAATTACCAGCACCACACTTGATTCAAAGCCGGCCATGCGCCGGCTTTTTTATTGCCAGCCAGCCCACTGTGACCTCCTTCATAAATCCTTCTACTCACCCAGACCGTATTCTGTCATAGAGCACACCTATCGAAGTGATAGATGATAATAGATTGCAAATGATAATAATTATCACTAATATCTAGTTTCAACTGAGGGAGAGTCCACCATGAAAAAGACCATTAGCTTTGCCATTATCCACTTTTTTGTCGCATTCAGCGTTGCTTACTTACTGACGGGCGAAATCCTGATCAGCAGCCTTATTGCTATGATCGAGCCAATGGTCAACACGGTGGCCTTCTATTTTCATGAGAAAGCCTGGCAGACCAAAGCACTGCTTCGCAGTGGCTATGCCAACCCAGGCCGTAAAACGTTCAGTTTTGCCGTCGTGCACTTTAGCGTTGCTTTTGCAGTTGCCTACCTACTGACTGGTGATGTACTGATCGGCAGTGTGATGGCAATGATTGAGCCGGCTATCAACACGGTTGCCTACTACTTCCACGAGCGTATCTGGCAGAAGAAAACCGCACAACAAGCAGCGAAAGAAGCCCTTGGTCACCTTGCCTGCCACCATGGTGAACTGCAGCAGTACACAGATGTCAGTGACATTGCGGTTGACAACGTTGTGAGAAGCAACTAATTTTGATTGCACTACGCAACCAAAAGAGACCACTCCATGGACGCAGCTTCCCTCAGGGCCCAATCCCGCCTCCTCGTGCGGGAATTGGGTATGCTTGACCGCCAATGCGGTAACCTCGAAATAACCCCGGTCCAGGCCCACGCCCTGATAGAACTGGAAAACCAACCACTT
>NZ_JACSOF010000194.1:0-10444 GCF_014349205.1 Photobacterium sp. BZF1 | reverse complement strand
ATGGGACTAATGGTGGACTGAGTCCCATGATGTACGAACTGAGAAATTAACCCCCGTGTCTACTTTACGGGGGTCATATCAACCCAGGACCCAGGACCCCGAGCCCGCTTCACATCCCAACCTTCGTTCTTGAACTCAGCTTGTACTTATTGCCCGGATGATAAAGTAGGGCAGTGCTGATCAAATTATTGTTGCTCCAGGTACGTCGATTCAGTAACAGGCAAGGCGACTGTGGGCTGACTTTAAGTAGCTCTGCAATTCGAGGGGGAGGCAATAGCGCTTCGACAGTATGTTCAATATCGCTAAGCGGGCAGGCTTTGACCAAATATTCATTGGGGGTTTGTTCTGTGAAGTTTTGTTCGATATAAGCCGGTGCATGTTCCGGGTTAACCCAACGCTCTTCGAGTTGTATCGGAGCGCTATTTTCGAAATGAACAATTTGGGTAAAATAGACTTCTGTGCCTTGTCGGACCCCCAGACGTAACGCTATATCTTCAGTAGCATGGATTGTCGATTGAGAAATCACATCGGAAGAATAATGGTGCCCCCGACTTTTTACTTCTTCAGCAATGTTGCGGATTTCCATCAACGGTGATTCGGCTTTCTTGTTGCAGACAAATGTCCCAAGCCGCGGTGTCCTTTCAAGGAAGCCTTCCTTGACCAACTCTGTGATCGCTTTGTTGGACGTCATACGACTTACCGAGAACTGTTCAGACAACGCCATTTCCGTGGGAATCTTATGGCCCGGTGGCCATTGGCGAGAATGAATCTTTTCTAATAAGTAACTTTTGATCTGCTGATAACGAGGTGACTGAGCCATAACGCTTTTCCTAATTGCCTATACAAATCAAAGCAACAAATCATATTCATTTCAAGTTTATGTGTGATTTTGCGTGAAGTAACTACAGTATTGTGAGGCTTTCCTAACCTGTGGCGGTATATATGGCGATAAAAGAACTGCTGTTTCTATCCCGTTTTGAAGCGGATATCTTGGCTGGTAAGAAAATTATCACTATCCGTGATGAAGCCGATAGCCATTATGATGCCGGTAGCCGCGTGGATGGTGTGATTTATGAAGAGGGCAGAGTGTTTTGCCAGTTAGATATCGTCGACGTTGAACCTGTCTCAATCGATACACTTAATCAGAGCCATGCTGTCCGCGAGAATATGCCGTTACAGCAGTTGCGAGATGTACTCGAAGAGATTTATCCCGGAACCAAAGAACTCTTCGTGGTGAGCTTTCAACTGGTAGCCAAGTGACCCAAAAGAGGCTTGGGCATATTAGAAAAATAAATTGTGGCCTAGCTTTGCAATCTGTCATAGGCCTTTGTTATAGTTGCGGCTTCGCTTAGCGGTTTTGGTCTGCTCAGTATTGCAGTGCCGGACCTCTGGGCTTTCTTTTATTTAGCTCTCATAGCTTTATATTTTTAATTCAACATGTCTTGCTTGGTGTGCAAGACCACTGTGAAAGGATATTTACATGCCTGTAATTACTCTTCCTGACGGCAGTCAGCGTCAATTTGACAACCCAGTTTCTACAATGGAAGTCGCGCAATCGATCGGTCCTGGTCTTGCGAAGGCTACTATTGCCGGTCGTGTTAACGGTAACCGCGTAGATGCGTGTGACCTTATCGAAGAAGATGCGAGCCTTGAAATCATCACGGTTAAAGATGAAGTCGACGGTCTTGAGATCGTACGTCACTCGTGTGCTCACCTTCTTGGCCACGCTATCAAGCAGCTTTACCCTGAAGCGAAAATGGCGATTGGTCCTACTATCGACAACGGCTTCTACTACGACATCGACCTAGACGAGTCGCTTACGCAAGAAGATCTAGAAAAGATTGAAAAGCGTATGAAAGAGCTGGCGAAGACCAAGTACCAAGTTATCAAGAAAAAGGTAAGCTGGCAGGAAGCGCGTGATACATTCGAATCACGTGGCGAACCGTACAAAATGGAAATCCTAGACGAGAACGTATCTCGTGATGACCGTCCGGGCCTATACCACCACGAAGAATACATCGACATGTGTCGTGGTCCACACGTACCACACATGGGTTTCTGTCAGCACTTCACCCTGCTGAATGTTGCGGGTGCATACTGGCGTGGTAACAGCGACAACAAGATGCTTCAGCGTATCTACGGTACAGCTTTCCACGACAAGAAAGCACTTAAAGCACACCTTACTCGCCTAGAAGAAGCGGCTAAGCGTGACCACCGTAAAATCGGTAAGCAGCTAGACCTATTCCACATGCAGCAAGAAGCACCGGGTATGGTGTTCTGGCACCATAATGGTTGGTCTATCTTCCGTGACCTTGAAGTATTCATCCGTGAAAAACTGACTGAGTACGGTTACCAGGAAGTGAAAGGTCCACTAATGATGGACCGCGTGCTTTGGGAACGCTCTGGTCACTGGGACAAGTACGCAGAAGCGATGTTCACGACTTCTTCAGAGAACCGTGAGTACGCTATCAAGCCAATGAACTGCCCAGGCCACGTTCAGATCTTCAACCAAGGTCTGAAATCTTACCGTGACCTACCGCTACGTATGGCTGAGTTCGGCTCATGTCACCGTAACGAGCCGTCAGGCGCACTACACGGCATTATGCGTGTACGTGGCTTTACTCAGGATGATGCCCATATCTTCTGTACAGAAGAGCAGGTACAGGCTGAAGTAACTAGCTGTATCGAAATGGTTTACGATACCTACAAGACATTCGGCTTCGACAACATCGTTGTTAAGCTGTCTACACGCCCTGAGAAGCGAGTAGGTTCTGATGAAATGTGGGATAAAGCTGAGTCAGATCTGAAACTTGCGCTAGAATCTATGGAGATCCCTTACGAGATCCAAGAGGGTGAAGGTGCGTTCTACGGTCCTAAGATTGAATTTACTTTGCACGATTGCCTAGATAGGGCTTGGCAGTGCGGTACAGTTCAGTTAGACTTCGCACTTCCTGAGCGTCTAGGTGCAACTTACGTTGGTGAAAATAACGAGCGTCATACGCCAGTTATGATCCACCGTGCTATTCTTGGTTCACTAGAGCGTTTCATCGGTATCCTTATCGAAGAGTATGCTGGCTTCTTCCCAACTTGGTTGGCGCCTCAACAGGCGGTTGTGATGAATATCACTGATGGCCAGGCAGAATATGTTCAACAAGTAGTCGAAAAACTTCAAAAATCTGGAATTCGTGTCAATGCGGACTTGAGAAATGAGAAGATTGGCTTTAAAATTCGCGAACATACTTTGAAGCGAGTGCCTTACATGCTTGTTTGCGGCGACAAAGAAGTTGAAGCAGGCGAGATTGCAGTTCGTACTCGCAAGGGTAAAGATTTGGGTAAATTTAAGATTGACGATCTTGTTGCTTTCTTGCAGCAAGAGATTAGCAGTCGCAAGCTCAATATTGTGGAGGAATAAGGTATTAAAGGCGGAAGAAGAACCCAAGCACCAGTTAAGCAGAATGCACATCGTCTGAATGGTGAAATTCGTGGCGTACGCGAAGTACGTCTTACTGGTCTTGACGGTGAGTCAATTGGTGTTGTTTCTATCGAAGAAGCAATGAATACTGCTAATGAAGCTGGTGTTGATCTAGTTGAAATCAGCCCTAATGCCGAGCCACCAGTCTGTCGTGTGATGGACTATGGCAAGTACCTGTTCGAAAAGAGCAAGGCTGCTAAAGAGCAAAAGAAAAAGCAGAAACAAATCCAGGTTAAGGAAGTTAAATTCCGTCCTGGTACAGACGAAGGCGATTATCAGGTAAAACTGCGCAACCTGACTCGCTTTTTAGAAGAGGGCAACAAGGGTAAAGTCACACTGCGTTTCCGCGGTCGTGAAATGGCCCACCAGAGTCTTGGTATCGATCTTCTAAACCGAATTAAAGAAGACCTAGGCGACCTAGCGGTTGTTGAGAGCTTCCCTAATAAGGTTGAAGGTCGTCAAATGACGATGATGCTTGCCCCTAAGAAGAAGTAATTACGGCATTCAAGTAGCAAAAGCGCTGCTTAACCGCAGCGCTTTTTGTTCGCCTGATTACTATGTTATTAACTATCAACAATGCGGAGTCTCATCATGCCTAAGATGAAATCCAACAAAGGTGCTGCTAAGCGTTTCAAGAAAACTGCTGGTGGCTTTAAGTTTAAGCACGCGACTAAGCGTCACATCCTGACTAAACGTACTACTAAGAACAAGCGTCAGCTTCGTCCAAACGCTATCCTTCCTGCATGTGAAGTAGCAGCTGTTGCACGTATGCTTCCGTTCGCTTAATCGTTTTTAGTTTTATATTTTAATTTTAGTTAGGAGTCTCCTATGCCTCGCGTAAAACGTGGTGTACAAGCACGTGCACGTCACAAGAAAGTTCTTAAACAAGCTAAAGGTTACTACGGTGCACGTTCACGTGTTTACCGCGTAGCTTTCCAAGCAGTTACTAAAGCTGGTCAGTACGCTTACCGTGACCGTCGCAACAAGAAACGTACTTTCCGTCAACTATGGATTGCACGTATCAACGCTGCTGCTCGTCAGAACGGTATGTCTTACAGCCGCTTCATCAACGGTCTTAAGAAAGCATCTATCGAGATCGATCGTAAGATCCTTGCTGACATCGCTGTATTCGACAAAGCTACTTTCACAGTACTAGTTGAAAAAGCAAAAGCTGCACTGTAATTTCAGTCAGTTTTGATGTGGAAAGGAGAGCTTCGGCTCTCCTTTTTTCTTTTCGGTTGGACGTAAAGTAGCACTGAGAAGGCATCGTTAGTCATACTGCCCCAGTAACAACTGGTTTTTTGCCAGCATGACATCCAATCCATTCTGCAATCTCGGATCCCCACCTTTTAGTTTGAGCGCCTTCAACGCGTTGGCTTTCAATATCAATGCAGCTTCAATCCTTTTCTCTAATCGTGTGATTTGCTGCCTAAGGCGTAGGGCAGACGTGTGACACTTATCTATTGCTTGTTTTAACTGCCAGCTATGGCGAAGTAGGGACTTAAATGTATCGGTTTCACTTTCCTCAGTATTGTCAGATGAGGGAGTGATCATTGCCTCTATCTCCTGCTCACAATTACTGTGCTGTGCCTCAAGTGCTTGTTGTTCAATCATAAGCTCTGAAAGCTGATCCTCTTTAGCTTTAAGTAATAGCTTGAGCTTTGATATTTGCTCCACTAACTGGAGGCAAGCTGCGGTTAGCGAGCGGTTAAATCTCATTATCTAGTCTTCAAGTTCATTGAGTAATTGGGCAGTTTTGGCTTCTTCCAGTTTCTGAAGAAGTTTCTTAGATTCAGCTTCATCACGTACTGCTTTGCTTAAGGTAATTGTGGCGCTGACAAGTAATAAGCTGCAAATGCTGTAATAACCTTTGACAAGTAGATCGCCTGGCAGCATGACGATACTGATAATCATAGCTGCCACTGCAATAACGAAAGTGAGTTTTGCGTAGTTAACCCAGTATTTATCTTGTGAACCCATAGTTTTCATCCTTTAAATGCCAATCAATTGAACGATGTTTTATTAAGTTAGTGCAGGTTGAAAAATTGTGCAATAAAAAAGCAGGAAAAATATGTTTTGGCATTAACCCTGCGAGGGTCTTGGCACGAAATAGAAATATATGGCCTTATCAATTACAAGAGGGTGATAAACTTTCTTGATTTACCATCAATAATTGAGATGTGGTATGACTCGAGTACTGGTTACAGGTTTTGAACCTTTTGGCGGACAGGCAATTAACCCAACGGCGTTGATAGTCGAGCAACTTCAAACCGTGGAAGTCCAGCAGAAGATGGAGCAGGGTGGTGTGGTGCTGCAGTCCTGCTTACTGCCCGTCGTACAGGGTGACTCGGTGAAGTCCTGTATTCAAGCAATTGAGGCCTTCAAGCCGAATATTGTGTTTATGCTAGGGCAGGCTTCAGGCCGTGAGAATATCAGCTTTGAAAAAGTAGCCATTAACCTCGATGACTTTCGTATTCCTGATAATGCAGGCAACCAACCTATCGATCAACCTGTGGTAGATAAAGGCCCTGCGGCTTATTTTACCCAGTTACCAATCAAGACGTTGATGCAGGCCTTGAAACAACAAGGGATAGGGGCAGAGATTTCCTATAGCGCGGGGACCTTCGTGTGTAACCACCTGTTTTATGGGATAAGTCATTATCTTGCGACACAAACACAATGCAGTGCTGTGTGCGATTTCATTCATGTACCGTTATTGCCAGAACAAGTTGAAGCAGAGCTGCGAATCACTGGGAACCAATCACTTCCTTCCATGCCATTAGATGCCATGGTTGAGGGCATCGTACATGTGATTATTACGGCAGCCCGATTCCCGTCGGAGCAGCAAGTGTCGGCAGGAACCATCAATTAATCCAACCTTGAGAGGAATTGGTGTTTTTTTCACGCAATCCAACGGTTTTCTTACGATTCGATTTGGATTTAGACGGATGTTTCTTTAGTATGTATCGTTACGCGAATTTATATCTCCCTAAAGGACGCCACCTGTAGGTGGATGAGGAAACGATGCAACATCTAGACGAGATTATTGCCAACGCAACGGCAGCTATCGAGCA
The DNA here is from genome assembly GCF_014349205.1 of Photobacterium sp. BZF1. Classification (NCBI taxonomy): domain Bacteria; kingdom Pseudomonadati; phylum Pseudomonadota; class Gammaproteobacteria; order Vibrionales; family Vibrionaceae; genus Photobacterium; species Photobacterium sp. BZF1. The sequence goes on along the minus strand of NZ_JACSOF010000194.1, from coordinate 3,898 downwards.
GGCTGATTCATTAGTCGCTCTGGACGAAGTCCGTGTCCAGTATCTGGGCAAAAAGGGTGAATTGACCCTTCAACTTCAAGGTTTGGGTAAGCTTCCACCAGAAGAGCGCCGCTCTGCTGGTCAGGAAATCAACAAGGCTAAAGGTGCTGTTCAGCAAGCGATCGTCGCTCGCAAAGACGCACTACAGCGCGCTGAGCTAGAAGCTAAGCTTGCGGCTGAAACTATCGATGTGACCCTACCGGGTCGTCGCATTGAAAATGGTGGCCTTCACCCAGTAACGCGTACGGTTGAGCGTATTGAACAGTTCTTTGGTGAACTAGGCTTTAACACTGAGTCTGGTCCAGAGATCGAAGATGCATTCCACAACTTCGATGCGCTGAACATTGCTGAGGATCACCCGGCACGTACCGACCACGATACATTCTTCTTCAACCCTGATCTAATGTTGCGTACTCACACGTCTGGCGTTCAGATCCGTACGATGGAAAATGGCAAGCCTCCTTTCCGTTTCATCGCTCCGGGCCGTGTATACCGTAACGACTACGATCAGACGCATACCCCAATGTTCCACCAGGTGGAAGGTATGTTGGTTGATGAGAACGTAAACTTCGCGCAGCTTAAAGGCATCCTTCACGACTTCCTATGCAACTTCTTCGAAGAAGAAGTGGAAGTGCGTTTCCGTCCTTCTTACTTCCCGTTTACAGAGCCTTCTGCTGAAGTTGACGTTAAAGGCAAGAACGGTAAATGGCTTGAGGTCCTAGGTTGCGGTATGGTTCACCCGAACGTACTTCGCAGTGTAGGTATCGACCCTGAGAAATACTCTGGTTTTGCATTTGGTATGGGCGTTGAGCGTCTAACTATGCTTCGTTACGGCGTAAACGATCTTCGTGCGTTCTTCGAGAACGACCTTCGTTTCCTAAAACAATTCAAGTAATCCAGAGGTTCATACACTATGAAATTTAGCGAATCTTGGCTTCGTGAGTGGGTAAACCCTGCGGTTACAACTGACGAGCTAACTCACCAAATCACTATGGCTGGCCTAGAGGTAGACGATGTACTACCTGTAGCTGGTACTTTTACTGGCGTTAAAGTTGGTCAGGTTGTTGAGTGCGGCCAGCACCCAGACGCTGACAAACTGCGCGTAACCAAAGTTGATGTTGGTGAAGAAGAACTACTAGACATCGTTTGTGGTGCTTCTAACTGTCGCCAGGGCCTGAAAGTGGCTGTTGCGACTCTTGGCGCAGTACTACCGGGCGATTTCAAAATCAAGAAAGCTAAGCTACGCGGCCAGCCTTCTCACGGTATGCTATGTTCATTCACTGAACTGGGTATCGACGTTGAGTCTGACGGCATCATGGAGCTGGCAGAAGATGCGGTAAACGGTACTGATTTCCGTGAATTCCTGGGTCTAGACGACGTAACTGTTGACGTTGACCTAACGGCTAACCGTGCTGACTGTTTCAGCATCCGCGGTCTTGCGCGTGAAGTTGGCGTTTTGAACCGCGCTGACGTGACTGAGCCTGCTGTTGAAGCGGTTGCTCCGTCTATCGACGACACTGTATCTATCGAAGTGAAAGCACCTGCAGCGTGTCCACGTTACCTTGGCCGTGTGGTTAAGAACGTAAACGTACAGGCAGAAACGCCTCTTTGGATGCAAGAGAAGCTGCGTCGTTGTGGTATCCGTTCAATCGATCCGGTTGTCGACATCACTAACTACGTTCTTCTTGAGCAAGGCCAGCCAATGCACGCGTTCGATCTAGCGAAGATCGATGGTGGCATCGTGGTTCGTATGGCTGAGCAAGGCGAGAAGCTAACTCTGCTAGACGGTACAGAAGCTGAGCTAAATACTGATACCCTAGTTGTTGCTGACCATAACAAAGCACTCGCTATCGCTGGTATCTTTGGTGGTGAAGAGTCTGGTGTAACAACCGAGACTAAAGACGTGCTACTCGAGTGTGCATTCTTCGCACCTGACCATATCCGTGGTCGCGCACGTAGCTACGGCCTACACACTGATTCTTCTATGCGTTTCGAGCGTGGTGTGGACTACGCACTACAGGTAAGCGCAATGGAGCGTGCTACTCAGCTTCTAGTTGAAATCTGTGGCGGTGAAGTTGCGCCTGTTGTTGCTCAGGAGTCAGATGCTGATCTTCCTAAGCCAAACACAGTGGCACTACGCCGTACTAAGCTAGACAACCTACTAGGCCACCACATTGCTGATGCAGAAGTGGTAGAAATCCTAGAGCGTCTAGGCCTAACTGTTGAAACAACAGAAGCCGGTTGGACTGCGACTGCACCAACATGGCGTTTCGACATCGCTATCGAGCAGGATCTGATTGAAGAAGTTGGCCGTATCTACGGTTACGACAACATTCCAAACCAGAACCCAGCTGCAGCACTTAAGATGCACGACCACGTTGAAGCGAACCTTCCACTTAAGCGTGTTCGTAACCTACTTGTTGACCGTGGTTACCAAGAAGCGATCACTTACAGCTTCGTTGAGCCAGAGCAGCAGAAACTGATCGTTCCTGGTGTTGAGCCGCTAGTACTGCCATTCCCAATCTCTGCGGAAATGTCAGCAATGCGCCTTGGCCTAATCCAAGGTCTGCTTAACACGGTTGTTCACAACCAGAAGCGCCAGCAGCCACGTGTTCGCCTGTTCGAATACGGCCTACGTTTCATCCCATGTGAAACTGCTGAGAACGGCATGCGCCAAGAGCCAATGCTGGCTGGTGTTATTGCAGGTACTCGCAGCGAAGAGCACTGGGACATCGAAACCAACACTGTTGATTTCTTCGATCTGAAAGGTGATCTGGAAGCTATCCTTGAGCTTTCTGCTAACGAGAAGGCTTACAGCTTTGCTGCTGTTAAGCACCCAGCTCTGCACCCAGGTCAGTCTGCTGCGATCATCGTAGACGGCAAAGAAGTGGGTGTGATTGGTACTGTTCACCCAGAGCTAGAGCGCAAGCTTGGCCTGAACGGCCGTACTATCGTATTCGAAATCGAATGGTCTGCGATCAACACTAAAGTGATCCCAGAAGCGGTAGCGCTTTCTAAATTCCCTGCAAACCGTCGTGACATTGCGGTTGTTGTTGATGAAGCAGTAGCTTCTGGCGACATCGTTAACGCATGTCTAGAAGCGGGCGGTGAGTTCCTGACTGACGCTAAGCTGTTTGACGTATACGTCGGTAAGGGCGTAGAAGAAGGCAAGAAGAGCTTGGCAATTGCCCTGACTCTGCAGTCTGTAGAGCGTACACTGGAAGATGCTGACATCGCTGGCTCTGTAGATGCTATCGTTGCTCACGTATCTGAGAAGTTCGGCGCGTCACTGCGTGACTAATCGACTTTCTTAATTACTATGAAAGCCCTGCCATTTCGGCAGGGTTTTTTTTGGCCCAAATTCACTGATTGATAGTTACTTATGACGGTAAAACACATTTGGGTTACCGCACATCATTAATGGCGTCAAATGCTAGCCCCTAACATTCTCAGTTGGCGTTAAACACCGGTGTTTTTAAGTCATTGTTTTATAAAATTGTCTAAAGCATTGTGATTTTTTTGATCTGAATCTAAATACGGTAACTTTATGATAGATAGAGATAATTTCTAAATCTTGGTTTTATGGTAGCGATTTGTTTTGGCAAAGTAGTCAATTTTAGCGTTTTTTATCGATGTATATACGATATAAGCACAACTGGGTGCATGGATTGAGTCTATTTGTGCTAGTGAAAATCAATTATTTAAAGATAAGTTGACATAAAAAAGTTGGCGGAAATCAGCAAGTTGGCATAAACTTGTCTCTAGTTAGGATTGAGTACAGTGAAGCTGGCTATTTTAGCGGTTTCTGGCTTCTGCCTGACTCGACTAATTCGCTGTGGGAATGGCTAATGTCTTCCTG